>JANOLY010000448.1:0-18229 GCA_031420055.1 Burkholderiales bacterium
TTGATGCGTTGGGCGGCTTGAGTTGTCGGCATGTGCATCGGCCTGGCCTGCGCACATAGGCGCGCGGCGATGTGGGTGTTTGTGGGCCACCGCACCGACAGCCCGGTGGCCCGAGCCTACAAGCTGTGTACACAACCCGGAGATCTACTTGAAGAAACCCACCCGCCCCCGCCCACCGGCAGCGCCGGCCAAGACGCTGGTGCAGCAGAACACCGACTTCACTGCCGAGGGCGCACCGCCTCCCGGCACGCCACGTGTCGGCAGCGCGCCGGCAACCACGGCCAGCAAGGGCGACGCGGCCACGGGCGGCGACGTCGCCGACGAGAGTGGCAAGAAGAAGTGATTCAGCCGCGGCCCGCTGTGGCCGCTGCACGCAGGCCACGCTCGTCGTGCCACGTTCAGTGGGGGCGGGCCGCTTCTTGTGAAGCGGGGCGCTTCATCAACGACGACAACGCCGCCAGCCACGCGTGCAGCGGCATTTGTCGCAGCGTGGCGCGCGCCAACACGGGTAGCAGGCCGGCGAACAGCGCGGGTTTGACGATCCACCGCCACGGCCGGCTCCAGACCAGCAAGGCCCCGATCACGGCTGCCGACAGCACCAGTCCGTACGGATGCCGGCTTGCCACGGGCCGGGCCAGGGTCTCGGCGGCCCGGGATGCCAGCACACCGTACATGCGCATCGGGTGGTAGCCCCACCAGGCCAGCAGGGCGTCGAGCAAGGCTGACCTGCCTGGTGTGGACCGCAGACCGGCCAGCCACGGCGAGTGGGGTGCGTTGCCGGCGCCCGATTGCGCGTCCGATTGCGCGCCCGGCGCTGCCCCACCCTGCCCCGGGCGCTGACCAGCGCCGGCGGCATCGGCCTGCAGCGCCTGTTTCAGCCGCTGGCGGCTGAGTTCCAGCCGTTCGCAGGCCGACCGGGCAACATCCCCGGGCGCGGTCATCGCGCGCCCATCTCGCGCCACAGCGCAGCGTCGGCACGCAGTTGCGCTCTGAGTTTTTCAAACGCCACGGCCGGCGGTGTGCGCTGCCGGCACCAGCCGCAGACAGCGGCTGCCACAGCCGGCGTCAGCGGCACGACCCACAGCGCCCAGGGCGCTTGCATCGCCTGCTGGGTGGTGGCGGTGCCCCAAAGCATGCAGGCCACACCGGCCAGGGTCAGGCTGAGCAGCAGCAACAAGCCACTGGCCAGGGCCAGCAGCGTCTGCCGCTGCAGGTGCGCGCTGGCCAGACGCATTTCGTCCTGCCCCAGCTGGGCATAGGCCGCCGCGTGGTCCAGCAGCAATTGCGGCCGGGTGCTCAACAGCGTGAGCAGCGGGTGCATGGCCATGGCGTCGTGGTGGGCGTTGCGGTGCGCGTTGTGATGCAGACGGCTCAGCCGCGGTGGCGCGCGTGGCTGACCAGGCTCAGCAGCGCCATCAGCGCAGCACCCGTGGCCGCGGCGATCAGCACCGCCTTCACGGGTTCGTCCTTGATGTAGCCCACGGTGCGGTTGGACGCCGCGTCGGCGCTGTCGCGCAGACTTTGCGCGCTGTGCCGCACGGCGTCGGCACCGCGGTGGGCCATCGCGCTCAACTGCTCTGAAGCACGGTTGAGCAGGGGTGCGGCTTCGTCACGCAAGCTGTTGACCGAGCTGGCCGCGCCGTCCAGCGCCTGGTTGGCCAGGCGCTGGGTCGAACGGATGGCGGCGTCGGCCGAGGCTGCGGCGTGGTCGACCATCTGGCCGGTGCGGTCGCGCGAGGAAGTGGGGTTGTTCATGAGAGGTCCTTGGGAGTGGGTGGGGTGGATGATGGGCGTGCCGGGCACCAGACGGCCCGCTGCCCTGGGAACCGGGGGATCAGCCCTTGCGGATCAGGCCGTAGATGAATGAAGCCACGGCGAGAACGGCAAAGACGATGAAGAGAATCTTGCCGATGCCCGCCGCGCTGGCGGCGATGCCGCCAAAGCCGAACAGGGCAGCAATCAAGGCAATGACGAAGAAGACAACGGCGTAATGGAGCATGGCGCTCTCCTGGGTGACACATGGACCGGTCGAAGGGACTGTCGCAAATGCAGCGGTTCGGGCCGCCCGGGCCGTTCACCGGCCCGGCTTGCGATCGTGACTTGGCGTAATCGAGCAGCCAGTGTGGATGGCACCGGTGGCCACAGCGATCAGCGCAACCGCCTTTGCCGTGTGGGGGTCCTGCCCAGCGGCCGGTAGGACAGCGCCGACAGCAACGCCCCGCGGCGCGCCGGGCCGCGATTCAGGCCGCAGTCAGGCCGTAACACACAGCGCCGGCAAGGTGGCCTGGATCTGGGTTCCCTGGCCAGGCTGGGAGTGAATGGCAAAGCGGCCGCCCTCGGCTTCAACACGAAACCGCATGCCCAGCAAACCAAAGGCTGAAACGCGGCGGGTCGAGGTGTCGAAGCCCACGCCGTCGTCGCGCACGATGACATCGACATGCCCGGGCTGGCTGGCGCTGGCGGTGACGTCGACCCAGACGTTGCCCGCCTGCGCGTACTTGCTGAGGTTGGTGGTGGCCTCTTGCACCACGCGGTAGATGACCAATTCGACGCTGGGTTTGAGCAGCACCGGGTCGCAGTGGCAGTGCACGGCGATGCCCGAGCGCTGCGCGAACTCTGAGCCCAGTATGCCCAGCGTGGCCGCCAGGCCCAGATGGCTGAGCGTGGACGGGCGCAGGTCTTCGATGATGCTGCGCCCCAGCGCAATGCTGCTGTCGAGCTTGACCGCCAGGTCGTTCAGGCGCGCCAGCGCTTCCGGCGCCGTGTCGCCCAGCCGCGAGCGTATGCGCGCCGCGTCGAGCTTGGCCGCCGTGAGCAACGAGCCCAGATCGTCGTGCAGGTTGCGCGCCAGCCGGTGACGCTCGTCTTCGCGGGCGTACAGCAGGTGGCGCGCGAGCTCGGTCAGTTCGGCCGTGCGCGCGGCCACCTCGCCCTCCAGCCGGTCGTGCGCCGCCTGCAGGGCCTGCTTCTGCTGCTCTTGGGCGCTGGCCAGCGCATCGCTCTTGGTCAGGTACAGCACCAGCGCCAGCATCAGCACCGCACTCAACGCAGCCACGCCATAGCGGCTGAGCAGCAGGGTGCGGTCCAGGACTTGATTGGATTCATTGCGCAGCGCCATCTGCTGGTCCATCAACTGGGCGGTGAGCGCGCGAATGCCGTCCATGGTTTGCCTGCCCGTGCCCTCCAGCACCAGCGCAACGGCCGCGGGTTGCTGGCCCAACTGCGCCAGCGCGACCGTCTTTTCCATCCCCGCGATCTTGCTTTCGGACAAGGCCCGCAGTTGCACCAGCAGCGCCCTGGTGGCGGGGTCGACCTTGAACGTCTTGTCCAGCGAGGCCAGCGCCTGCGCGCTGTCGCTGCGGCCGTCGTGAAAGGGCTCCAGGTACTCGGCGCGCCCGGTCAGCAGGTAGCCACGTTGGCCGGTTTCGGCGTCGACCAGGGCACGCTCCAGTGTGAACAGGTCGGTTCGCGTCGCGGTAATGTCGCGCAGGTCGCCGATGGTGTCCTGCGACTGCCAGTACGAGCCTTCGCTGATGAAAAGAATGGCCAGCCCGGCCACCACCGCCATCGGCAGCACAAAGGGGTTGCGTTTGAGAATGGAGACCCAATGCATCGTTCAGCCTTGTGCGCCAATTGGTGGGATCATGCGAGCCCGAACACTCTGCTATGGCCGAACATGATCCGCATTGCCATCGTTGACGACCACGCCATGGTACGTGCCGGCTTGAAGCAGTTTTTTGCCGACGAAGTCGACTTCCGCGTCGTCGCCGAGGCCAGCAACGGGCGCGAAGCACTGGACATCGTGCGCCAGGGCGAGGTGGATGTGATCTTGCTGGACATCTCGATGCCTGGGCAAAGTGGGGTCGATACGCTGGCTGCCATCCGCGCCCGTGCGCCAGACCTGCCGGTGCTGATTCTGAGCGGCTTCGCCGAAGAGCACTATGCCACCACGCTCTTGCGGCAGGGCGCCAGTGGCTACCTGAACAAGGACTGCGACCCGCAGGAGATTTCCAAGGCCATACGCACCGTGTTCCGTGGCCGCAAGTACATCACCGCCGGCGTGGCCGAGCGCCTGGCCGACAGCCTGGCCACGGGGGGCGACAAGCCAACGCACGAGCAGCTCTCCGAGCGTGAGTTGCAGGTCTTCCTGCGCCTGGCCAAAGGCGAGACCATCGGCCACATGGCGCAAAGCATGTCGCTGAGCGTGAAGACCGTCAGCACCTACCGCACGCGGGTGATGGAGAAGATGGCGCTGGCCTCCAACAGCGACTTGACCTACTACGCGCTGAAGAACGGCTTGATCCAGTAGGGCAGCCATCACGACGGCCCTGGGCGGCTTCAGGACAGTGTCGCGTGCTGGCTGTCGATGCCCCGCGCCAGGCGGTTGCAGTAGCCAACCAGCGCATCAATTTCGGTCGACTTGTCGAACATGCGGTCGGCGCCCAGCGCCAGGCAGCGGTTGCGCATGGCAGCGGTGGCGTAGTTGCTGAACACCACCCAGTTGCGCTTGCGCCCTGCGCCTGTGCCGAACTGCAGCACGCCCAGGCCTGAGCCGCGTTTGAGGAAGATGTCGACGATCACCAGGCGCGCCCCGTTGTCGTCTTGCGCCAGCCAGGCAGTGGCCGTCGGCTCATCGTCAGCAAACCCGACCACCTGCACCGGCGTCAACTCCTCCAGTGTGGCGATCAGGTTGTCGCGGATGACGGGACTGTCTTCGACGATGTACGTCTTTAGCCTGAGCATCGGCACTTGGTATTGAGCAGCCCAGGAGACGTGTCCTGGCACCGTGTTGGCGCCGGGCCGGGCAGGGCCCGGGGACTGCAGGCGCGCCGTGGCTGGAGTATGCCCGCCGGCTGCATGCGCGGCCGGGTTCATTTCGCCCGGCTATGCGTCGGAGAACGCCTACACGGCGCTGCTGCAGCCTGGGCAAGCTCAGCAGCCACCGAGCGCCTTCAGGGCTTGCCGGGGTCGGACTTGAACCACGAATCGGTGGCCTTTTTTTCCCAAGCAGCGAGCTGCTTCTCGGCCTCGTCTTTGGCGATACCGTAGCGTTCCACGATCTTGCCGGCGAGCTGGTCGCGCCGGCCGGCCACGATGCTGAGGTCGTCGTCAGTGAGCTTGCCCCACTCTTCGCGGGCCTTGCCGGTGACTTGTTTCCAGTTGCCTTGTATGCGGTCCCAGTTCATGGTGTGTGTCCTTGGCGTAGAGATGGATGGTCAGCTTGCCACGCCCTTGCGCGTGGCAGGTCGAAGAGTCACGGTCGAACGGCGATCGCGTTCTTCACCGCGCGCACGCCATTGACCTTGCGGGCCAGCGCTTCGGCGGTGGTGCGTTCGGTGGTGTTCTTGGCGAACCCTGAAAGCATGACGGTGCCCTTCATGGTCTCGACGCTGATGGCGGCGGCATCAACTTCCTTGTTCTCGACAAAGCGCGCCTTGACGGCCGTGGTGATGGCGCTGTCGTCTATATACGCGCCCACGGACTCCTGGCCGCGCGTGACGGCGCAGCCGGCGGTGGTGACCACCACCAAAGCGGTGAGCGCGGCGGCCAGCGTGGCATTAAAACGGTTGCTTGAAATCATGCGCGTTCTCCTGAGAGGTTGAAGTTGCACCGGCCCGGAAAACTCTGTTGCCGGGCGCGGCATGGGTGGTGATGAAACCCACCACCGGTGGGCAAAAAAGTCACAGTTCGGCGCCTTCAGTCGGCGAGCCAGTCCTTCAACTCGTCGGCGTGCTGCTGCTCGTCGGCAAGGATGTCTTCGATCAAGCGCCGTGTCGTCGGGTCCTTGTCGCCGATGAGTGCGGCAATCTGGCTGTAGGCCTCGATGGCCACACGCTCGGCCACCAGGTTGGCGCGGATCATGGCCTTCAGGTCCGTCGAGTCGTCGTACGCGGCATGGCTGCGGCTGGTCAGCGAGTCGGGCGCAAAGTCGGGCTCGCCGCCCAGCTGCACGATGCGCCGCGCCAGGCGGTCGCCATGCGCCGCCTCTTCGTTGGCGTGCACCAAAAACTCTTCGGCAATCTTGGGCGAGGCCAGGCCTTGCGCGGTGAAGTGGTGGCGCTTGTAGCGCAGCACGCAGACCAGCTCGGTGGCCAGCGAATCGTTGAGCAAACGGATGATGTCCTTGCGCCATGGGCCGAAGCTGGGGTTCACGGCGCCTTGGTCCAGGCTGCGGCGTGCGGCGTCCAGGGCTTGCTCGTTCAGCGCCATGCCGGCTTGCTCAACGGGTCCCTTTGATTTCGCGGTCTTGGGCTTGGAGGTCATGGTGTTGGCGCGGGCGGTGCGGCGGCGTCGTAGTGGGTTGGTGATGAACTCTAGGCAACGCGGCCGTGCACGCCCATCGGCGCACAGCGCGGCCGGCTGTAGGACGCTGCCTTGCATGCCGGCACAGCCTTGCTTGCGTTCGCTAACGCACCGAGGCGGCTTGCGGCCACCACGTACCTTGAGCTGCTCCACGCGGCTTGCTGCGGCGAGCGCAGGCACTGGGCCGGCGCCAGGCCGGACCGCAATTCACTAAGGACAGATCACCATGAAACCGCCCCGCCCTCCCCGCCACCCCGGTGCGCTGACCCGCACCGCCGCCGTGCTTGTTGCCGTGGCCGCGCTGGCGGCTTGCGCCAGCACGCCACCCCCCAAGGAACAGATGGCGGTGGCCGAAGCCGCCGTGGTCAACGCCAACAGCGCTGGTGCCGTGCAGTGGGCGCCTGCCGAGATGCGATCGGCACAGGACAAGCTGGGTCGCGCGCGGGCCGCCATGGCCGCCCAGGACAACAGCCGCGCGCTGATGCTGGCGCACGAAGCCAGTGCCGACGCCCAGCTCGCCGCATCCACCGCGCGCGCCGCCAAGGCCCAGCGTGCGGCTGAAGAAGTGCAAGAGGCCAACCGCGTGCTGCGCGAAGAAATCAGCCGCAAGCAAGCTGCGCCCGCAGCGCCTGCGCGCACGGCACCGTGACCCGACACCACCCACAGGACATCAATATGAACATGCTCCGTTCGTTTTCCAAATCTGCTCTGGCCCTGGCCGCAGCCGCCACCCTGGTTGCCTGCTCGACCTTGAAGGCCGACAACCCGGCGCTGATGAGCGCGCGCGCCTCGTTTGCAAGCGCACAGAACAACCCGCAGACCAACGCGCTGGCGGCGGCCGAACTCACCAGCGCCGGCGTGGCCCTGAACCAGGCCAATGAAGCATTTCGCCGCGGCGACAGCGTGGCCGAGGTCGACCACCTGGCCTACCTGGCCAGCCAGAAGGTGGCGGTCGCGCAGCAGACCGCCCGGCAAAAACAAGGCGAGGCCGCAGTGGCCAGTGCCGAAGCCGAACGCGACCGCACCCGCCTGGCCGCGCGCACCAGCGAGGCCGACGCCGCCCAGCGCCAGACCATGAACGCGCAACAGGACGCGCAGGCCGCTCAGCGCAGCGCCGAGGCCTCGCGTCGCAACGCAGACGCATCCATGCGCACGGCGCAATCAGCCCAAATGCAAAACGCCGATGCCCAGGCCCGTGCCGCCGCGCTGGAAGAACAACTGCGTGCGCTCAACGCCAAGAAAACCGAACGCGGCATGGTGGTGACCGTGAGCGACGTGCTCTTCGACACCGGCCGCGCCGAGTTAAAGGCCGGCAGCGCACGCAACCTGGAAAAGCTGGTGGCCTTCTTCAACGCCTACCCGCAGCGCACCGCCATCGTCGAAGGCTTTACTGACAGCGTGGGCAGCGACAGTTCCAACCAGGACTTGTCAACCCGCCGCGCCGCCGCCGTGCGCAACGCCTTGCTCGAGATGGGCGTGGCGCGTGAACGCATCAGCGCTCGCGGCTACGGCGAAGCATTCCCCGTGGCGGGCAACGACAGCAACAGCGGCCGCCAGCTCAACCGCCGGGTGGAAGTGGTGCTGTCGGACGAAAACGGGCAGGTCGTGCCGCGCTGAGCACGCTTGAGGCGGCCGCGCCGGGTCTGCGCCCGGCCCGGCCGCTCAACCCAGCGGCGCCACCGGCGCCAGCGGCAGCGGGACCACAAAGACACTCTCGGCCGGCAGGCCCGGCCAGTCCAGCCACTGGCCCATGGGCAGCAGCACAGCACCCAACGAGGCGGTGGCCGCCAGGGCCTGGCTCGGGCTGCCACGGTGCAGTACAAAGCGCATCGTCCGGCCGTCGCGCCGCAGTGCGATCTGCGCCTGCGGCCAGGCCGCAGGCAGCGCCGGGCGCAAGCACAACTGCAGTGCGTTCAGCTCCAGGCCGAAGATGGACTCGACCGCGGCGCGGTGCATCCAGCCGCTGGCGCCCGTGTACCAGCTCCAGCCACCACGCCCCACATGCGGCGGCTGGCTGCAGATGTCGCCGGCCATCACATACGGCTCCAGCCGGTAGGCCGCGCCCCAGCGCGCGTGCTGCGTGCGGTGCGCCGGGCTCAGCCAGGTGAAGTAGCGGTAAGGCAGCTCGCCGGCGGCGGCGTCGCTGGGGCCGGCAGCGCGCAGCAAGTCGGCCTGCGCCATCAGGGCCCAGACCGCGCCGTGTGAATACTGGCCGCCGTTTTCGCGCACCCCTGGCGGGTAGGCCTGGATGTAGCCGGCGCTGGGCTCGGCGTCGCGCAGCGGGGGGTCCAGCAGGCGGATCAAGCCGGCTCGTTCATCGACCAGCAGGCGCTGCATGGCGTCCATCGCGCTGCGCTGGCGCTCGGGCGGCGCGGCCTGCGACAGCACCGACCAGGCCTGGGCGATGAGGTCGATGCGCGCTTCTGCATTGGCGCTGGCGCCCAGCGCGCTGCCGTCGTCGAAGAAGGCCCTGCGGTACCACTGGCCGTCCCAGGCCGGGCCCTGCAGCGCGGCGCGCCAGCCCTGCGCGGCTTGCAGCCAGCGCTCGGCGCGGGCGCTGTCGCCACGGGCCTGGGCCAGCGGTGCAAAGTCCGCAACCAACTTGACCAGGAACCAGGCCAGCCAAACCGATTCACCGCGCCCCTCGATGCCGACGCGGTTCATGCCGTCGTTCCAGTCGCCGCTGCCCATCAGCGGCAGGCCGTGGCTGCCCACAGCCAGGCTGCGGTCCAGTGTCAGGGCGGCGTGCTCGTACACCGTCGCTTGCTGCGTGCTTTGCGTGGGCGTGTCGTAAGCGTCTTCGGCACCGGCGGGGATGGCGCGGCCTTCCAGGAAGGGCACGGTCTCGTCCAGCAGCGCCACATCACCACTGCTGCGCACATGGTGCACACAGGCCCAGGGCAGCCACAGCAGGTCGTCAGAAAAATGCGTGCGCACCCCTGCCCCGCTGGGCGCGTGCCACCAGTGCTGCACGTCGCCCTGCACAAACTGGCGCCCCGCGCACAGCACGATCTGCGCGCGCAGCAGCTGCGGTGCGGCCCAGCTCAAGGCCAGCGTGTCTTGCAACTGGTCGCGGAATCCCGTGGCGCCACCCGCCTGGTAGAAGCCCGCCTTGGCCCACAGCCGGCACGACACGGTCTGGTACAGCAGCCAGTGGTTGACGAGCGCGTCGAACAGTGGGTCGGGCGTTTGCACCTGGGTGGCTTGCAGCAGCTCACTCCACTGCGCCTGGACTTGCTGCAAGCGCGCGGCCGGCGCAACCGCCGCGGCCTCGGTGGCCAGGTGGCGCGCGGCGTCAGGGCTGCTGGCGTAGCCCAGCAAGAAAACATGTTCGCTGGACTGCCCCGCCGGCAGCGTGATTCGCGTCGCCAGTGCCGCGCAGGGGTCGCCGCCACCACCGGCATGCAGCCCCAAGTGGTCGGGCACGACCAGTCGGCCGCGGGCATCGAAGAATTCACGGCGGTCGCAGGTCCAGTCGTCGCTGTCGCTTTGCTCGCCGGTGATGGCAAAAAACGCCGTGCCCTCACCAAAGCCCGCACTGCGTTCATGCTGGGTGGCCAGCAAGCCGCTGAGCTTGCCCGCACCGGCCAGCCGTTGGCGAAAGTGCGCCGTGCCCAGGCTGGCGCGGTCGCCGCGCTGGGCCCCCAACTGCCACTCGACCAGCCCGATCAGGCGCCAGTGCAGCGTGCGCGCGCCGCGGTTGTGGATGTGTACCTGCACTTGCTTGACTGCCGTGCTGGTGTCCACACACCAGCGCACCACCACCTCGACATCGCCGCCGGCGTGGCGGATGCGGTGGCTGATGCGGGTGCTGCCCTGACCGTGCTGCACCTGGTAACGGGCCTGGGGGTCGGCGTGGGCAGAAGGCGTCAGGCTCCACAGCGCGCCACTGCGCCGGTCTTGCAGCAACAGCCACTCGGCGGTGGGGTCGGCCACGGCGTCGTTGGACCAGGCGGTGAGCTGGTTCAAGCGGCTGTTGATAGCCCAGCTGTGGCCGCCGCCGGCCTCTGACACATGGCAGCCGAAGCCCGGGTTGGCCAGCACGTTGATCCAGGGCCGCGGTGGGCGCCGCCCCGCGCTCACATCAAACTCGAAGCCGCCGCTGTCGGCCGCGAATGCGCCCACCGATGCGGGCACCGCGGCGTCGCGGCCGGCCAGCACCGGCAGCTCGGTGGTGGACACCTCCTGGCGCGCCTGCAGCTCGGCCTCGTGCGGCGCCAACCAGGCCTGCACGTGGCGCGACAGCGGCCGCTGGTCGGCCACCACGTGCACGCGGGCCAGGGCGTGCAGGGTGGACAACTCACCCGGCGACAACTCTTCGGCTCGCACCAGGAACAGGCCCGTCGACACCGGCGAGCTGGCGTCCTGCTGGCCGGCGTGCAAGGTGGCCACTTCGGCCGCGGTCTCGCTGGCATGGCGGTCGCGCAAGGCGCCGACTTCGCGGTGCAGCGGCATGTCGTACGAGGCCACCTCGGCGTTGACCACCACCAGGTCACAGGCCACGCCGCCCCAGGCCCACAGCCGCAGCGCCTGGGCCAGCGTGCGCAGCAGCGGCAGCCCCCCCACGCCGGCCGCGCTGACCAGCAAGATCGGGCGGTCGCCCGAAATGCCCAGCCGCCAGAGCAGGCGGCGATCGCACAGCCCGGCCGGCCCGGCCGGGCCGGCCGGCGCCCAGGCCCCCAACACCGGCTCGTGGCGGGACAGGGTCAGCACCAGCGCGGTGGTCAGACTCTGCAGCGCGGCAAAGTTTTGCGCGCTGATGTTCAGGCTGCGCAAACGGATGCTCATCAAGGTGGCCGACATCAACGACGCGCGCTGCACATGGCTGGGCTCGCGGTACTTGTCGATCACCGCGGCCAGCGTGGCGGCGTGTGGCGTGGCTGCGGTGGCGAAGGTCAGGCGCACCTGGCTCTGGGCTTTCACGCGCAGCCGCACCGCCAGCGCGCAGACCGGGTCCAGCCCGGTGTCCAGCACGGTGGGCTCGTCGCCCGGCGGGGTGGCTGCTGGCATGGATCGCAGTTGCGCCCGGGGCTGGCTGGCGCCCTGGTTGCGGCCCAGCCACAAGGCCCTGTCGGCCTGCACCGACAGCGTGGCGGCAGGCGCGTCGCAATGGGCCAGGAAGTGCGCCATGCACAGGCCGGTTTCCGTGCTTTGGCGCGGCCGGCGCTCGAACACCAGCGCCTGGGTGGCCGCGCGCCACTGCGCGCCGACGAAGAGGCCAGAAAAGGCCGGGTGCGCTTCATCAGCGCGCGCTTCGGCCAGGGTCACTTCAAAGGCCGAGATCAGTTCCAGATCAAGCTCGTCGTCGCCGGTGTTGTAGAGGTCGATCTGGCGGAACTCGACATCGTCTTCCGGGCTCACCCACACGGTGGTGTGCGCGCGCACCGCCGGCCAGGTGGCATCGAAGCACACGCGGTCGGCGTGGAAGGTGCTGCTGTAGTGCGCCACGGGGTCGGGCGCGGGGTGCTGGGTCGTGGACACCGGCCGCTGGCCGCGCCCCCAGCGCAGGTAGAAGAAGCAGCCCAGGGCGTCGCGCAGGGCGTCGTCGCGGCTGCGGTTGATGCCCACCCCACGCCAGCGGCTGCTGCCAGCGCCGTTGGCGCGCAGCGTCACGCTGTAACTGCCGTTGCCCAGCACATGGGTGGGCTCCACCGCGCTGCCCCCCGGCAGCACCTCGCGCAGCGGCCCGGGTGGGCGACTCTGTTGCGCCTGCCAGGCCGCCTGGGGCAAGCTGGCGGGCACCTCGAAGTGCGCCGGCACCTCGCGCGGCGCGCGCTCGTGCAGCAGCGAGGCCACGGCCTGGATCTGCGGGTTGGCCATGCACCAGCGCTGCGCCACGCCGGCCAGCAGCACGTTGGCCAGCGCCACGATGCTCATGCCCTGGTGGTGGGCCATGAAGGTGCTGACCGGCGTGAAGGCGCCTGTGCTGGTGAGCCGGGCGGTGGAATAGTCCAGCGCCTCGATGTAGCCATAGCGCTGGCGTGCACCCAGCGCGGCCAGGCGCTGCAGGTTGGCCAGCGCGCGGCGCGGCGCGCGCTGCGTGGCCATCACGGTGGCGTAGGGGGCCACCACGCGGTCTTCAGGCGGCGTGCGGCGCAAGGCCAGCCGCGGCACACCCTGGGGCGCGTACTGGTAGGCCAGGCTGCTGTCGCGTGCGGCATAAGCACACTCCGACACACCCCAGGGCAGTTGCTGGCGTTGGCCGAAATGAATCTGCTCGATCACGGCCGCGCCACAAGCGTCGTGCAGCACGCTGCCGCGCGGCTCGCTCAGCACCAGGCCGGGCATCAGGTACTCGAACATCGACCCCGACCACGAACGCAGCGCCACCGTGCTGCCCACGGCGTGGAACGGCCGCCCCAGTGCCGCCCAGTGGCTCACCGGCACGTCGGCCTTGGCAATGGCCAGCAGGCTGGTCAGGCGCGACTCCGACGCCAGCAGGTCGTACAGCCCGGCGTCCAGTTCTTGCTCGGCCACGCGCAGGCCCAGGTGCAGCAGCCGCCGGCGCGGGTGGTACAGGCAGGCGAAGTCGGCCGCCCAGGCCAGGCTTTCACAGCGCGCAGCCACGGCCTGCAGGCGCTGCGCGGTGGTGTCGCCAGTGCCGGCGGCGTGGGCTTGCAGGTCCAACCAGGCCGATCGCACGGTGGCCAGGTGGTCGGCCAGTTGCCAGGCCAGGTTGTCGCGTGCCATGGGCGCGGCCAGTTCTGGCGGCGCCGACCCGGCCGGTGCGGCGCTGGCGTCGGGCGCCGGGGGCGATTGCGACGGCCACAGCAGCATCAGCTCTTCACTGGCCCGCGCCAACAGGTCGTCGATGTCGATGTCTGGCAGCAAGGTCTTGCTGTCGCGACGCTCCCACGCGGTTTGCCAGGCAGCATCTGGCAGCGCCAGCATCTGCGCCAACGCGCCGCGCCGCGGGCTCGTGCCCGGGGCCCCAGGCGCGAGCTGTTCAAGCACTTGCGCAAAGCGCGCCAGCAGTGGCGCCAGCCGCTGCTGCGATGCCGCCAGCGCCCGCCGCAGCGCGGGGCCCGCTTGCTCGGGGTGGGCTGCAAAGTCGCGGCAGGCCTGGGCGACGGCCAAGAGGTGGCCGCTGAGGTTGCCGCTGTCCACACTGGACACATAACGCGGCAGCAGCGGCTCGCCGCTTTGTGTGTCGTACCAGTTCAGGAAGTGGCCGTGGCAACGCTCCAGCGTGTCCAGCGTGTCCAGCGTGGCCTCCAGGCGTTGCAGCAGCGACTGTGTGCCGATCCAGCCAAATTCCCTGGCGCAGGCGGTGCTGAGCAGGTACAGGCCGATGTTGGTGGGCGAGGTGCGGTGCGCGACCAGGTCGTACGGGTCGGTCTGCAGGTTGTCGGGCGGCAGGTGGCGGTCCTGCGCACCCACCGTGCGTTCGAAGAGGCGCCAACTGTCACGCGCCAGGCCTTCCAGCACGGCCTGCTCGGCAGCAGGCAGGGCCGGCTCGTCGGCACCCGCCGGCGGCCGGCTGACCCACCAGGTGATGACGGGCGCCAGCGCCCACAGGCTGCACAGCGCCAACGCCAGCCACAGGTGCGGCGAGCCGCCGGCCCACAGCGCGCCCAGCACCAGCGCGGCCACCAGTGGCTCGCTCCAGTGCGCGCGCAGCACGTCGGGCAGGCGGCTCTGCGCGGCGGCCTGGGCGGCGGCGGCGGTGGTCCATTGCAGCAGCAGCTGGCGGCTGACCAGCGTTCGCCACAGGGCGCGCGCAATGGCATCCACCGACATCAGCGCGTGCGCCAGCAACTGGCTCAGGTGCCACAGCCCGCCGCCCAGCGCGCGGCCCAGCTCGGCGCCGGCCTGACGGTAGAAGTGCTGCTTGGCGATGTCGTCGTGGCTGGGCGCCAGGCCGGCCAGGGCGCCCAGCAGCGGCCCGGCGCTGAAAGCCGCCAGCACCAGCAAGAGCGCCACGCCGGGTGCCGGCACACCCACCCAGTGCGGGGCGGCCAGCGCCAGCAGCAACAGCGCCAGACTGGCCGGCGCCACCAGCGAGCGGCGCAGGTTGTCCAGCATCTTCCAGCGGTTGATGGCGCGCAGCGGGTAGCGCCGCGGCTGCAGCAAGAAGGGCAGCAGCTGCCAGTCGCCGCGTGTCCAGCGGTGCAGGCGCGACGCGGCCACGTCGGCATGGAAAGGCGCCTCTTCCAGCACGCTCACGTCGGTGGCCAAGGCGCAGCGCGCCAGCGAGCCTTCCAGCAGGTCGTGGCTGAGCACCTGGTTGTCTGGCAGGGGTGTCGCCACGCCCAGCACGGCGTGTACCGCCTGCACATGCAACAGGCCCTTGCCACTGAAGCTGCCTTCGCAGAACAGGTCCTGGTAGACCTCGGAGCTGGCTGCGCTGTAGGGGTCGATGCCGCACTGGCCGGCAAACAGCCAGTGAAACGGTGTCGGCCGCTCGGGCAGCGGTGTGGCCACACGCGGCTGCAAGATGCCGTAGCCGTGTTGCACAAAGCGCCGGCTCGCGTCCAGTTGCGGCCGGTTCTGCGGGTGCGCTGCTATGGCCACCAGTTCGCGCAGCCGGCCCGGGGGCAGCTCGGTGTCGCTGTCCAGGGTGACGAGATACGGCGTGGCGCTCGCCAGCCACGACAGCTCGCCCAGATCGATGAAACCAGCCGGCGCCTGGGGCCCGTCGCCGTGCGCAGCGGGCGGCTCGGCCAGCGCGGCCACCAGCAACTGCAGCTTGCCGCGCTTGCGCTCCCAGCCGATCCAGGCGCGCTCGCCGGCGCTGTGGTGGCGCTGTCGGTGCAGCACGATGAAGCGCGGCGCCTGGCCGGCGGGGCTGGGGTAGCACTGGTTGAGCATGCGCACACCGTCGCAGGCCTGGTCGAGCAGGGCCTGGTCGCCGGCGGCGTGTTGGCTGTCGGCATCGGCCCAGTCACTGAGCAAGACAAACTGCGCCGCCGACTCGCGGTTGGCCAGGTGGTGCAGGTGCAGGCGGTGCAGCACGGCCTGGGTCGACGCCGCTGAGCTGAGCAAGGTGGGGATGGCCACCAGCACCCGGTGCTCGGGCGGAATGCCGTCGACGAAGGCCAACCGTGGCAGATGCACCGGACGCACCGATTCGCTGATCAGCCGGTTGATGACCGCCACCACGGCCTCGGACGCAGGCAGCAGCATCAAGCCCAGTGCCAGCGCCGTGATCGCCAGGCCGGGCGCCGTGGCCCCGGGGGCCAAGCCGCCCGACGCGCGCAGCAGCAGCACCAGCACCGCCCCGATGCCCACGGCGAGGCTGGCCAGGTACACGGGCAAGGCCACTTGGCGCAGCAGGCCGCGCCACAGCCAGGCGCTGTCGTACTGCAAGCCCAGCGCCGCGGCCAGCGTCGGGCGGCCCTTGCCTTCCAGCCAATAGGCGGCCACACGCGTGGGCGGCTGCAGCGCGGCCACATCATCGGCAATGGCGGGGGTGCTTTCGCGGCTGGCCTCGGGCGCTGCGGCCGGTGGCTGCATCAACGCCAACAGCGCCTGCGCCACCTCGACTTCGCTGCGCTGTGCACTGCGCGCCAGCGCTTCGATGCCATGCAGGGCATGGTTGCGGGTGGCGGTGGAATCGGCCCGGAAGGTGGGTGCTTGCAGCATCAGCGTCATCAAGGTGCTGCTGTGGGCCACGATTTGCGGCCAGTCGGCGCCGTCGATGGCGCGCAGCGCGTGAATGGCATTGCTGACGCTGAGGTTGTCGGCCGCCTGGTTGGCGATCTGCTGCGCTTGCGCCACCGACGGCTGCGGCAGTTCTTGCGCCAGCCAGCGCTGCACGTCGGCGGCCTCGCCGGCACGCCGGCCTTGCAAGCGCTGCGCCAGTTGCGCCAAAAAGGCCGTGTCCACACCGCGCCGCTGCAGCAGCGCGCGCAACTCCACCAGCAGGGCCAGCGGGTGCGCGGTGATGTTGTCAGCGCACAGGTTGGCCAGTTCGCGGGCGGCCTTGTGCATGGCCACGCGCTCGGCCAGGCGGCGCAGGTTCTCGATCAACACCACCCGCAGCGTGGTGGGCAGGGCCCACATCTCGCCCAGCGTCAGCTCACGGGCTTCCTGGTAGGCCAGCAGGTAGTGCACCAGCAGTTCATCGTCAAAAGCGCCATCGGTGTGGGCCACAAAGGCCCAGGCCACGCCATACACACGCGGCAAGCCCGCCAAGGGCTCGTCGCGCAACACGGGCAGGGCACGAAAGTAGCGCGTGGGCAGGCTGTCGCGCACCTCTTTGAGCTGGGCCTCGATGAGGTGGAAGTTGTCCAGCAGCCATTCCGCCGCGGGGCTCAGGTCGTAGCCCGTGGCGGCTTGCTCGGCGATGTAGCGCTGGGCCAGCCGCAGCACCGCCACGTTGTCGCGCAGGCGTGGGAAAAACACCGCGCTGCGCGCCGGCTCGGTCTGGATGTGGTGCGTGGCCCCGAGGCTGCGCCCATGTTGGGCAAAGCGTTCGCGGCCGAAGATCTCGGACCGAATGGGCGGCTGCGACTCGCCCCAGCGGCCACCCAGCAATTCGCGCAGCAGCGGTGGCGCTTGCGGCAACAGCCGGGACAGCCCGGCTCGCAGCACGGCCTACCAGACCAGCACGACCGTTGCCACCAGCGCAGCCAGCAAGGTCAAGGACGTGACAAAGCGCGACAGCAACCCCTGGTGCAGAAAGTCGGCACCGCATTGCAATGAAAACAGCCTGCTGCGCGGCCGGCTGCATTGCTGCATGTGTTGGCCCAGGGCGTCCAGCTCCATCGGCGAGGTGTGGGCAGAATCGCCCAGGGACGCGGTGCTCCAGGCGGCTTGGGGGTGGGACAGGTGGCTCATGGTGGCTCGCTGGTTGGGTGTGCAGGCGCTGGGCCTGCCACCGGGTCGGAAAGGCGCTGCTCGGGCCCGGCGGACGCTTGCAGCCACGGTCGGTTTGCCGATGAAGTCATGGTGCACGCTGGCGTGCTGGGCGTCTGTCGGACGACACGCTGCGCTGCTGTCGCCAACGCGCCGGTGGCGCGCCACGACACGCTGCGTCGCGGTCAGGTGCCCACGCTTAGTGTGCACAGGACCGCCCTGCATCCGCCCGCCAAATGAGCAGGCTAAGCCGTTCAGCGCGGCTGGTCTGTGCGCTGGCGCACCTTGCAGGGGCGGGTCGCGCCGAGGGCAAGCTCAGTCGTCTTTTTTGCCCCGACCCTTGCCATCGCCCCTGTCATGGCCCTTGTCACGGCCCTTGCCTTGCGGACCCACATGGTTCTGGTACCAGCCGTCTTGCACGAAGTACACCGGCACACCACAGGCGTTGTAGTGGCCGCAGTGCTTGCGCCAGTTCTTGCGGTGCCCCGGCGGCACCCACATATACACCGGCTGCACGGGCTCGCGCTGCACCTCGCGCACGATGATCACCGGCTGGCGCTGCACCAGCACCGGCTGCGGGTACTGGCCGATGTCGATGCGCCCATGGACGCCCGGTTGGCTGATCTGGATCGAGACGCCCACATCGGCAGCCTCGACAGTCAAACTGAAGGGCAGGCAAAGCGCCAGGGCAAGTGGGGCCAGCAGGGGTTTCATGGATCGGTCCTCAAAGTGGTGAGCCCCATTCAACGCTGCTGGCAAGCCGTGCGCTGTCAGACAGCAAGCCGACATGCGTGCTCTGTTGCAATGAATTGCGAGCACCGGCCGGGCAGCTTGCGGCAGAAGTCCCTGGCCAGGCCCGGCGTCGGCGCTGCCAGGTCATCGACACGGCCAGCCCTGCGCAGCGCAGCGCCCAACCCCGCTTGCTTGAGCTATGTTCGGTGGCGAACAGAGCCGGGTGGCGCCTTGAACTTATGCTCGGGGTCAACTACGATTCCTTGGCGCCGGTCCTCGCCCCGAAGCCCCGGCTACACAACTGCATGACACCCGACCCGAAACTCAACGGCCTGCTCGCCGCGCTTCCCGAGGCGGCCTGGGCGCGCTGGAAAGGCCAGCTGGAAGCCGTGGA
>JANOLY010000449.1:0-1706 GCA_031420055.1 Burkholderiales bacterium
GGCACACGACAGCGCTGCTTTCATCACCGCTGCGAAGACGCGGCAGTGGGCGCGTGAAGCCAAAGTGCGCAGCTTGGCGTGATGAGCGGGGCGCGGTGAGTTCGGCCACCGACAAGCCTGTTGCCTCCAGCGACCGACCCAATCCCGCCCAGTGCTCGATCTGCAAGGTCGCCGAGCGCGCTGTTGTCCAGCTCGATCAGCTGTTGCCCTCGCTCGACGGTCTGGCCCTCGGCGCGCGGCGGGTCTGTGCGCTGGCCAACCCAGGCAGCTGTCGTTGCGAGGCGCTGGGATGCTGGGTGCGCCATGCAACAGACCTGTCCAAGCCCAAGGCCCACAGTGCACGCTGCGGGCCCCAGCGGACTGCACGACCCTCGTCGCGCATGGCGGGCTCGAACCCCTGATGGAGCCACCCGATGCTTTTCGACAAGTTTTCTGCCCGTTCGCTGCAACTGACCAACCGCATGGTGATGGCGCCGCTGACGCGCAGCCGTGCCACGCCCGCCCACACGCCGAACGCGCTGATGGCCACCTACTACGGCCAACGGGCCAGCGCCGGTCTGATAATCACGGAGGGCACCTCGCCCAGCCCCAACGGCCTGGGTTACCCGCGCATTCCTGGGCTGTTTGACGCAGCCCAGGTGGCCGCCTGGCGGGCCACGACTTCGGCGGTGCACGACCAAGGCGGCAAGATCTTCGTGCAGTTGATGCACTGTGGCCGCGTGGCGCATGTTGCCAACCTGCCGCCAGGTGCCGAGGTGCTGGGCCCCGGCAACGTGACCTGCCCGGGTGAGATGTACACCGACACCCTGGGTATGCAGCCGCACACCGCGCCGCGCGCCATGACCGACCAGGACATCGCCCACGCGGTGCAGGAATACGTGACCTCAGCCAAGCTGGCGCTGGATGCCGGCTTCGACGGTGTCGAGCTGCACGGCGCCAACGGCTACCTGATCGAGCAGTTCCTGAACCCGCTGGTCAACCTGCGCACCGACGGCCACGGCGGCAGCATCGAAGGCCGCAACCGCCTGGCGCTGGAAGTCGCGCGCGCCACGGTGGCGGCGGTCGGCCGCGACCGCGTGGGCATGCGGCTGTCGCCTCACGGCGTGTTCAACGGCACGGGCGAATTTCCCGAGGTGCAGGCGCAGTACCTGGCGCTGGCGCAAGCACTGTCTGCGCTGGGCCTGCTGTATGTTCACCTGGTCGACCACTCTTCGATGGGCGCGCCGCCGCTGCCGGCCGACTTCAAGCTCAAGCTTCGTGCGGGCTTTGACGGCCTGTTCATCCTGTCGGGCGGCTTCGACCGCGCCAGCGCCGAGCAGGCCCTGCAGGACAAGCGCGGCGATCTGATCGCCTTCGGCCGCGCCTTCTTGGCCAACCCGGATCTGGTGGCACGCATGCAGCAAGACGCGCCGCTCAACGCCCCCGACGCCGCCACCTTCTACGTGCCCGGCGCGAAGGGCTACACCGACTACCCGGCGCTGTAGGTCCGCCTTCTTGCCAGCGCCGCCAGCGACACCACGCACAAGACCAGCCAGGCCGTGGCCCAGGCGGCTGCGGCCACCACCATCAGTCTTGACACTAAGCACGCGACGCGTTACTATCGCAACCCGTGCCTATCAAGAACTTCAAGTGCAAAGACACCCGAGCGCTCTTCGAGGGTAAGCGCGTCAAGCGCTGGGTGAACATCGAACGCCCTGCTCTGCGCA
>JANOLY010000450.1:0-7831 GCA_031420055.1 Burkholderiales bacterium
GAGCGGTCTGGCTGATCTGCCAGTACAGGTCGGTCATGGAGTGCACGTCTTGCCAGCGGTCACCGTCGGCAGAGAGAGCGCGAACCCAATCGCCGGACCGCAAGCCGCTGCGCTCGGCCCTGCTTTCCGCCACCGGGCTGCCCAGCACCGCCTTGGGTTCGCTCAGGCCGATCCAATGGGCCGTGGCGTACAGCAACACTGCCAGTGCCAGGTTGGCCAGCGGTCCGGCCAGCACGATGGCGGCGCGGCGCCACAGCTTCTGGCGATTGAAGGCCCGCGCCTGTTCATGGGCGGGCACCTCGCCTTCGCGCTCGTCGAGCATGCGCACGTAGCCGCCCAGTGGCAGCGCGCACACCACGAACTCAGTGGCGTCGGGGCCACGCTGCCAACGCACCAGCACGCGGCCAAAGCCTACTGAGAAGCGCAGCACCTTCACGCCGCACGCCACGGCCACGCGGTAATGACCGTACTCGTGCACCACCACCAGGATGCCCAGGGTGAGTAGGAAGGCCAGGACGGTGGTGATCACGCTGCCAACTCCCGCACCGCCGACTCGGCCTGCGCGCGTGCGCGGCGATCGAGTTCGAGCAGGTCTTCCAGGCGGGTCACCGTGCCCAAACGCGGCGCCAGAAATTCGACAGTGCGTGCATTGACGGTGTGAATGGCCGTGAAGGCGATGGCGCCGTCCAGGAAGGCGGCCACGGCCACTTCATTGGCGGCGTTCAGAACCGCGGTGCTGCCAAGCGGCGCCGCCAAGGCGTCCCACGCGAGTTGCAGGCCCGGGAAGCGCAGCGGGTCAGGCGGCTCGAAGCTCAGTGCCTGCAAGTTCAAGAAGTCCAGCCGCGGCGCGCCGGATTCGATGCGTTCAGGGAACGCCAGGCCGTAGGCAATGGGCACCTTCATGTCGGGTGTGCCCAGCTGGGCCAGCACCGACCCGTCACGGCACACGACCATCGAATGGATGATGCTTTGCGGGTGAATGACCACCCGGATGCGGTCCGGCGTGAGGTCGAACAGCCAGCGCGCCTCGATCACCTCTAGCGCCTTGTTCATCATGGTCGCCGAGTCGACCGATATCTTGCGGCCCATCACCCAGTTGGGGTGGGCCACCGCCTGCGCCGGCGTCACGCCATGCAGCGACGCCGGATCGCGTTGGCGGAAGGGGCCGCCGCTGCCCGTGAGCACGATGTGGTCGATGCGCGCGGCCCAGGCCGTACGGTCTTCTGGCAGGCACTGAAAGATCGCCGAGTGCTCGCTGTCTATGGGCAACAGCGTGGCACCGCCTTCGGCCACGGCCTGCATGAAGAGATGGGCACCGACCACCAAGGCCTCCTTGTTGGCCAACAGCAGCCGCTTGCCCGCACGCGCCGCAGCCATGCAGGCCGGCAGGCCCGCCGCACCCACGATGGCCGCCATCACGCTGTCGACCTCGGGTGCGCACGCCAAGTCGCACAGCGCTTGCGCGCCCACATGCACCTCGGTCGCCAGACCTTGCGTAGCAAGCATCGCGCGAACTTCGGCTGCGCGCGCATCAGTGGGCACCACCACCACCCGGGGTCGGAACACCTGGCACTGCTGCACGAGCGTATCGACCCGCTGGAACGCGCTCAGGCCGTAGACCTCAAAGCGCTCGGGGTGGCGGGCCACCACGTCGAGCGTGCTGGTGCCGACCGACCCGGTCGAGCCCAGGATGACCAGGCGCTGCGGCCGTCCGGCAGGAGAACTCACGGCGCCCCCAGGGAGGCCACCGCCATGGCCACAGGAAGCACCGGCAACAAGGCGTCGACGCGGTCCAGCACGCCCCCGTGGCCGGGCAGCAGCCGGCTGCTGTCCTTGGCGCCGGCGGCACGCTTGACCAGGGACTCGACAAGATCACCGACGACACTCAGCCCCGACAGCGAGATGACCACCAGGGCACCGCCCGCCCAGCCCAGCGAATGCAGCAGGCGCGAGTACACGCTCTCACTGTCAAACGAAGCCCGACCGTCGAGCCAGATCCAGAACACGGCCAGGAACAAGACACCGACCATGCCCGACCACACGCCTTCCCAGCTCTTGCCAGGGCTGATGGACGGCGCCAACTTGCGCCGCCCGAAAGCGCGGCCGCCAAAGTAGGCCGCGATGTCGGCCATCCACACCAGGCACAACACCGACAGCAGAAAGTTGATGCCGATGGCGCGCGCCTGGGTCAGTGCCAGCCAGGCGGCCCACAGCGCAAGCACTCCCAGTGACCAGCGCGCCCACTTTGGCAGTTCGGGCCAGGCCTTGGGGCCGGCACGCAACGCGATCACACCAGCCAGCAGCCACAAAACGGACGCCGACCACCATCCCGGCGAAGAAGTCTGCTGGGTCCAGCCTTGGGCGATGGCCCACGAGCCGGCGGCGGCCAGCGCGCCGCCCATGACCCAAGCCAGTGCTTCGGGAGCCTGGTTCAGACGGCCCCACTCCCAACCGGCCGCGGCGATCATGACCAGTGTCAACAAAGCGAAGGGCCAGGCGGGCCGGGCCGCCAGGGACATGAGCAACAGCGCAACGAGAACAAGGGCGGTGACGACACGCTGCCGGAGCATGTCCGTCAGGTGCCTTGCGGCACGACCTGGTTCGGACGGATGCCGCCGAAGCGGCGGTCGCGCTGTGCAAAGGCCAGCAGCGCCGCGTCGATCTCGGCCTCGCCGAAATCGGGCCACAGGCATTCGGTGAAGAACAGCTCGGAGTAGGCCGCCTGCCACAGCAGGAAGTTGCTCATGCGCATCTCGCCGCCCGTGCGTATGAACAGGTCTGGGTCCGGCGCGAAGCTCAACGCCATATGCCGCGAGAGATAGTCCTCGTCGAAATCGTCGGGCTTGACACCGTCCGCAAGGGCTTGCCTGCAGGCCTGCACAACGTCCCAGCGGCCGCCGTAATTGAAGGCCACCGACAGCGTGATGCGGCTGTTCTTCTCGGTGATGCGCTCAGCATGCTCCCAGGCCTGGCGCAGCTTGTCAGACACCGCCGAGCGGTCACCGATGATGCGGATGCGCACACCGTCGCCGGCCAGCTTGGTCAGGTACTTGGACACCGCCACCAGCACCAGGCTCATCAGGCCCGAGACTTCTTCGGTGGGGCGCTTCCAGTTCTCCGACGAAAAGGCGAACACGGTGAGGTACTGCACACCGCGGTCGGCAAAGGTGTTGACAGTGCGCACCAGTGCATCGACGCCTTGCTTGTGGCCAAAGAAACGCGGCATGTAGCGCTGGCGTGCCCAACGGCCGTTGCCATCCATCACCACCGCCACATGGCGGGGCACGGCAGGCACGTAGTCGTCGTCGGCGGCGGACAGCGCTTGGGAATCAGGCAGATTGGACATGGGCAGCAAGGGCAGATGGGGTTGGGCCGGTCAGACCGCCATCACTTCCGCTTCCTTGCCCTGCACCAGGCGGTCGATCTCGCCAATCGTGCGGTCTGTCAATCGCTGCACCTCGTCCTGGGCCCGGCGTTCGTCGTCCTCCGCGGCGAGCTTGTCCTTAAGCAGCTTCTTCAACTGCTCGTTGGCCTCGCGCCTGACCCCGCGCACGGCAATGCGCGCGTCTTCGCCCGCGTTTCTAACGACCTTGGTCAAATCGCGCCGGCGCTCTTCGCTCAGTGCCGGCATGGGTACGCGGATCAGGTCGCCCTGCGCGGCCGGATTCAGGCCCAGGCCGGACTCGCGGATGGCCTTCTCGATCTTTGCCCCCAGGCCCTTCTCCCAGGGCTGCACGCTGATGGTGCGAGAGTCGATGAGGCTGACGTTGGCCACCTGGCTGATCGGCACCATGGCGCCGTAGTAGTCCACCTGCACCTGGTCCAGCAGCCCCGGGTGGGCGCGCCCAGTGCGTATCTTGTGCAACTCGTTCTTGAACGCCTCGATGGACTTGCTCATCTTCTGTTCAGCGGTAACCTTGATTTCTGCGATGGCCATGGAATCACGAGCCTCCTCAAACGTGCACGAGCGTGCCTTCGTCTTCACCCATCACCACGCGCTTGAGAGCGCCGGGCTTGAAGATGCTGAAGACCTTGATCGGCAGTTTCTGGTCGCGGCACAGGGCAAAGGCGGTGGCGTCCATGACCTGCAGATTGCGCGAGATGGCCTCGTCGAAGCCAATGCTGGTGTAGCGCGTGGCGTGCGGGTCCTTCTTCGGGTCGGCGCTGTACACGCCGTCGACCTTGGTCGCTTTGAGCACAATTTCAGCGCCGATCTCGGCGCCGCGCAGCGCGGCAGCCGTGTCAGTGGTGAAAAAGGGGTTGCCGGTGCCGGCCGCAAACACCACCACCTTGCCTTCTTCCAGGTACTGCAGCGCCTTGGGGCGGACGTAGGGTTCGACCACCTGGTCAATGGCAATGGCCGACATCACGCGTGCGGTCATTCCTTCTTGCCGCATCGTGTCGGCCAGCGCCAGCGCGTTCATGACGGTGGCGAGCATGCCCATGTAGTCGGCCGTAGCGCGGTCCATGCCGACCGCACCGCCAGCAACGCCACGGAAGATGTTGCCGCCGCCGATAACCACGGCCACCTCACAGCCCAGCTGCGTAACTTCCTGGATCTCGCGCACCATGCGAACGATGGTCGCGCGGTTGATGCCGTAGGCATCGTCGCCCATGAGGGCTTCGCCTGACAGCTTGAGCAAGATTCGCTTGTACGCCGGCATCAAACCCAACCCCCTGAAAAACCGACAGTGTAAGGGGCCCGTGCTGGGCCCCTTGCTACGGAAACAGCTCTTTACTGCGCCTTGGCCGCGGCCACTTGCGCCGCAACTTCGGCCGCGAAGTCGTCGACCTTCTTTTCGATGCCTTCGCCAACGACGTACAAGGTGAAGCTGGCCACCTGGGTGGACTTCTCCTTGAGCATCTGCTCGACTGTCTGCTTGTCGTTCTTGACAAAGGTCTGGTTGAGCAGCGAGACCTCCTTCAGAAACTTCTGCACCGAGCCATCGACGCGTTTGGTGACGATCTCCGGCGACTGCGCTGGCTTGCCCGCGGCTACCGCCGCGCTGGCATCTTCGGCAGCCTTCTCGGCCGCAACACGGCGCTCGACCTCGATCAGCGCGGCCGGCACGTCGGCCGTGGCCAGGGCCTTGGGCTTCATGGCGGCGACATGCATGGCGACGTCCTTGGCCGCGAGGGCGTCACCGGTGAATTCGACCATCACACCGATGCGCGTGCCATGCAGGTAACTGGCCAGCTGGCCGCCGCCGGCATAGCGGCGAAAGCGGCGGATGGACATGTTCTCGCCCATCTTGCCGATCAGGCCCTTGCGCACGTCTTCAACCGTCGGGCCGAAACCGTCCTGACTCAGCGGCATGGCCGACAGCGCGGCCACGTCGGTCGGGTTGTGCACGGCCACCAAATCAACGCATGAACGAGTGAAGGCGAGGAAAGAATCGTTCTTGGAAACGAAGTCGGTTTCGCAGTTGACTTCGATCATCGCGCCGGTGCTGCCATCCACCGCGGCGGCGACCACGCCTTCAGCGGTGACGCGGGCTGCCGCCTTGCCGGCCTTGTTGCCGAGCTTGACGCGAAGGATCTCTTCAGCGCGGTCCATCGCGCCTTCGGCCTCGGTCAGGGCCTTCTTGCATTCCATCATGGGTGCATCGGTCTTGGCGCGCAACTCGGCCACCATGTTTGCAGTGATCACGGGCATATCAATCTCCAACTAAATGGCAAACGCACGCCGGGCACGCCGGCCCGGCGGCAGTGCGTCGCGCTGCGGCCCGCAGGCCGAGCGCGCATGCGGTCAGGACGCTTCGTTGACTTCGACGAACTCGTCGTTGCCAGACGCTGCCTGCACGACCTCGTTGGTCGCGTTGGCCCGGCCCTCGAGCACGGCGTCGGCCACGGCGCGCGCGTACAGCGCGACGGCCTTGGCCGAGTCGTCGTTGCCGGGGATGACGTAGTCGATGCCCAGCGGCGAGTGATTGGTGTCGACGATGCCGATCAGCGGGATGCCCAGCTTCTTGGCCTCCAACACGGCAATCTTGTGGTAGCCGACATCGATGACGAACATGGCGTCAGGCAGTGCGTTCATGTCCTGGATGCCGCCGATGTCTCTTTCAAGCTTGATCAGGTCGCGCTCGAACATCAGCGCTTCCTTCTTGATCATCAGCTCGGTGCCGGACTCCTTGGACACCTGCATGTCCTTGAGCTTCTTCAGCGAACCCTTGACGGTCTTGAAGTTGGTCAGCATGCCGCCCAGCCAGCGCTGGTCGACATAGGGCATGCCACAGCGCTGGGCTTCCAGCGCGATGACGTCGCGCGCCTGGCGCTTGGTGCCGATCATCAGGATGGTGCCGCGCTTGGCTGAAAGCTGGCGCACAAACTTCATCGCGTCGTTGAAGAGCGGCTGCGTCTTCTCGAGGTTGATGATGTGGATCTTGTTGCGATGACCGTAGATGTACGGGGCCATCTTGGGGTTCCAGAAGCGCGTTTGGTGGCCAAAATGGACACCGGCTTCCAGCATTTCACGCATGGAGACTGTCATGGGTAACTCCGAAGGTTGGGTCTAGAATCCCGCCGCTTCATCGCTGCCTGCCATCGCTGCCCTGTACTGTGTTCAGGGCCTGGGATGTGAGACGACGACACCTTTGGTTCGGTCGGGTTCGCGATTTGTCTGCCTCTGATTTCTGCCCGCCGTCTTGCAAGCGTCTTGCAGGCGATTTGCAGATTCAGCGGGTGGGTGGGCCAAAACCTGAACACCCGCAGTGAGACAAACCCAATGAGTTTAGCACGCGCGAGCAACGCGCTTTCCGGCTGGGGCATGGCCCGCCGCCCTGCCCTGCACGGCGCCGCGCCCTTGCGGCGGCGCTGAAGCATGCGCACCGCTGTCATCGGCGCCGGCATCATCGGCGTCACCACCGCCTACGAGTTGGCGACACAAGGGCACGAAGTCACCGTGTTCGACCGCCGCGGCAGCGTGGCCGAGGAGTGCAGCTTTGCCAACGCAGGCGTGGTCGCGCCGGGCTACGTCACGCCTTGGGCGGCGCCTGGCATGGCCTGGAGAGTGCTGCAACACCTGTTCAGCCACGACACCCCCGTGCGCGTCAGCGGCTTTGCGGCCCTGCCGCATCTGCCTTGGCTGTGGCGCTGGTGGCGCGCCTGCCGACCCGCCGTGCACGCCGCCAACGGCGCGGCCATGCACCAGTTGGCCAGGCTGAGCCAGGACCGCATGCTGGAGCTGACCCGCATCCTGCAGCTGAGCTATGAACAGACGCCCGGCTACCTGGTCCTGCTGCGCACCGGGCGCGAGCTGGCCCAGGCCCAGCGTGGCCTGAAGCTGCTGCAGGAGATGGGTGTCAACCACGAACTGGTGGACGGCGCCGGCTGCCTGCGGCTGGAGCCGGGCCTGAACCCGCAGACGCGGCTGCAGGCCGGCATCCACCTGCGCCAGGACGGCGTGGGCAACTGCCGTCAGTTCGCCCAATTGATGAAGGCCCAGGCGACACGGCATGGCGCGCAGTTCTGCTTCAACACCGCCGTTCGCCGCATCGTTGCCGCTGCCTCACCGGTGCTTGAATTGGCCGACGGCACGCAGCCCAGCTTCGACGCCGTGGTGGTGTGTGCCGGCGTGCAGGCCAACGCGCTGCTCAAGCCGCTGGGGCTGACGCTGCCGCTGGCCGCCGTGCATGGCTACTCGGTCACCGCGCCGCTGCGCCACCTCGATGGCCTGGCGCTGCCCGGGCCGCGTGCAGCGCTGATGGACGAGCGCTACAAGGTGGCAATCTCACGCCTGGGGCTGCGCGTGCGCGTGTCGGGCGGTGCCCAGCTGGGTGGCCGGCTGGACAAGCTGGACGACGCACCCCTGCGCACCCTGTACAAGGTG
>JANOLY010000451.1:0-7170 GCA_031420055.1 Burkholderiales bacterium
GGGTGCGTTGCTGGGCGCGGCAGCGGCGGCCACGGCCGTGGTTCTGGCCGGCCCGTGGGTGCAGCAACGGTTTGGCATTGCCCTGCAGGCCACCGCACCCACCGCCGAGCAGTGGGGCCTGTTCGTGGCCGTGTTGCTGGCAGGTATGCTTGCCAGCCTGGTGCCCGGCCTGCGGGCCTACCATTTGTCGCTGGCCGACGGCCTGTCGCCCCGAACCTGAGAGCCTTGATGCCCCTGCGCCGCGCTTGTTTGTTGATCGCCTTCTTGCTTGCCGGGGTGGCCCACGCCCAGCCCAAGGACGGCGCGCCCCTGATGAACCCGGCGCTGGGCAGCGCGCCCGCGCCCGCGGCCAAGGCCGCTGCGCCGCCGGTTTTGGTGGACGGCTACCGCGTCATCAACTGGGACGCGCTGGTGCCCGCCGACTGGGACCCGTTCAAGGAATTCAAGGGGCTGAACATGGCCGCGCTGGACGACGCCGACCCGCGCGCCGCGCAGATGCTGAAGAAGATGCGCGAGGTCTGGGACAACGCGCCCGTCAACACCGCACTCGTCGGCCAGCGCGTGCGCATCCCCGGCTTTGTGGTGCCGCTGGAAGACACCAAGGACGGCATGAAGGAATTCCTGCTCGTGCCCTACTTCGGCGCTTGCGTGCACAGCCCGCCGCCGCCGGCCAACCAGATCCTGCACATCGTGCCCAAGGTGCCGGCCAAGGGCCTGCGCTCGATGGACACGGTGTGGATCAGCGGCGTGCTCAAGAACGAGCGCACCGATTCGTACATGGGTGCCGCCGGCTACCGCATCGAGGCCGATGCCGTGGCCCCCTACCAGGAGCGCGGCCGCTGATGCGCCGGCCCGGCGCCGCGGGCGATCTCACGCGCAACACCTTCGCGGTGCTGTTCATGGGGCTGCTGATAGGCGCCACGCTGTGGGTGCTGCGGCCCTTTCTGGGCCCGGGCATCTGGGCCACCATGGTGGTGGTGGCCACCTGGCCACTGATGCGCCGCGTGCAGGCCCTGCTGGGCGGGCGCCGCGCGTTGGCCGTGGTGGTGATGACGCTGGCGCTGCTGCTGCTGTTCGTGGTGCCGCTGGTGCTGGCCATAGGCACCATCTTTGTCAACGTCGATGTCATTGCCGACGCCGTCCGCGGCGCGTCTGAATGGCGCCCGCCCGAGGCCCCGCCGGCCTGGCTCAGCGCCCTGCCTGTTGTCGGTGGCCTGATCGACAGCGCCTGGGCCCAGGCCGCCGCCATGGGCCTGCGCGACTTGCTGCCCAAGATCACACCCTTCGCCGGCAACATCACGCGGTGGGTGCTGGCCGAAGTCGGCAGCATCGGCTTCCTGGTGCTGCAGTTCCTCATCACCGTGGTCATCGCCGCGGTGATGTATTCGGTGGGTGAAGACTTCGCCAATTTCGCGCGCCGCTTCGCCCGCCGCCTGGGCGGCGAACGCGGTGCCGATGCGCTGCAACTGGCGGGCGACGCCATCCGCGGCGTCGCGCTGGGCGTGGGCGTGACGGCCATCGTGCAGTCGGTGCTGGGTGGCCTGGCGCTGGCGGTGGCGGGCGTGCCTTTCGCCGGTCTGCTGACGGCGCTGATGTTCATGCTGTGCATCGCGCAGATCGGCCCGGTGCTGGTGCTGCTGCCCGCCGCCGGCTGGCTGCTGTACAGCGACGCCACCGGCTGGGGCATCTTCCTGCTGCTGGCCACGCTGGTCGTGGGCACGCTGGACAACGTGCTGCGCCCAGCGCTCATACGCATGGGCGCCGACCTGTCGCTGCTGCTGATCTTTGCCGGCGTCATCGGCGGCCTTATCGCCTTCGGCCTCGTCGGCCTGTTCGTCGGCCCCGTGGTGCTGGCGGTGGCCTTGAAGCTGCTCGAAGCCTGGATGGATGAGGGTGAGCTGGCGCCACCGGGCTATCGCGACTGAGCGCGGTCACGGGGCGCCAGGGTTGTTGCTTGGGCGCAAGAGCGCCGACCAGGGCTTGGCGACGGCTGTGCCAACGACACCTCGCAGGTTGTGCCCAAGTTGCCGCAAGTGGCATGCCGCTGTGCCGAGGATGTTGCCTTGGCCGCGCAGGGCTCCGGCGAGACCAGCTTGCCGTGAAGCTGGCCGTCTCCAGTAGTGACAGTCGGCCATGACCTGCCGGTCGCGAGCGGCAGTTTTGGCGTTTCGAACAGGCCGAACCGGCCAACCGCGCATAGGAGCTTGAGTTCGTAGTGCGTCTGCACTACCATTTGCCGATGAAAGATGCCGTCATCCCCCAAGTCCGTGTCGAGACCGAGTTACGTGCCAGCCTCGACGCGGTCCTCCGCCCCGGCGAAACACTCACCGACTTCGTCGAGGTCGCCGTGCGCAACGCCGTTGAGTACCGGCGAGTTCAGACCGACTTCGCTTCGCGTTGCGACGCATCCCTGGCCGAGTATGAGCGCACAGGTGTATCCATCCCAGCCGCCCAGGTCGTCGCCAAGCTCGAATCCAAATTGGCTAAGCGCCGCAAGCAACTGGGCGGATGAGCTACGCCGTCGAATTCACGCAAGGCGCTGAAGATGACCTGGTACGCCTCTACGACTTCCTGCTCGATCGCGCCGAAACGCTCGAAGATCTCGATGTGGCCGACGAGGCGGTCGAGGTCATCCGACAAGCTGCACTGAGCCACCTGTCGACAACGCCTTACAGCTACCGCAAGGTCGGTGCCCGGTCGACGCTGCGCGAACTCATCGTTCCGTTCGGCACAACGGGCTACATCCTGCGCTTCGATATCCGCTCGCCTGAATTGGTGCTCGTGATCGGCGCACGCCACCAGCGCGAGGAAGACTTCCATTGATCTTTCCAGGCGCCCCACCAACACACCTTGTGCCCGGCTGACCTCGGTCAGGGTCTGCGCCAGCGCGGACAGGTCAAATCGCCAATGCGGCCAGTCGCTGGCTGGCCAGATCTAGGCGGGGGTGTGGGCGCAATCACCGCGATTCATGCGGAGATCATGATGGCTTTCGCCGCATGCACCGCGTGCTGATCTTCCCGCCCGCTGCGCATCAGGGTGGCTTTGTCGCCTTGGCGCCGCGGTCATTGACACGCGCGGCAAACGGCGCCGGGCTGGCAGGGTGGGTGCGCGTCAGGCCATCCAGCCGGCGTCGCGCATCGTGGTCTCGGCAGCAGCGGCGTCGCTGAAGTGCAGCGCGCTCCACCCCATCGCGCGCGCGGCCAGCACGTTGGGCAGGTGGTCGTCCAGGAACACCAGTTCGTCGGGCCGGGCGCCGAAGCGGGCTGCGGCCAGTTCGTAGATGGCCGGCTCGGGTTTGATCACGCCTTCGCGCGCCGAAAACACGCCGCTGTGGAACCAGGCAATGAAGGCGTTACGCGCCTCGATCAGGTCGGCGAACGGGCGCGGCATGTTCGACAGGTAGTGCAAACAGTGGCCGGCCTCGCGCAGCCGGCGCAGCAGGTCCACCGTGGCCAGCTGGGGTTGCAGCTCGACCGGCACGCCCATCACCACGCGCAGCACATCGGCTTCGGGCAGGCCGGTGCGTACGGCGATGCGCTGCACCAGCGCGGGCACCTCCAGCGTGCCGCGGTCGAATTCGCCCCAGTCGCCGCCGTAGCCCTGAAACACCGCCTCGGCCCAGCGCGCGCCGCTGGCCGCGTCGGTGGCGTGTTGTGGCAGTTCGCGCTGCAACAAGCGCGCGGGCTTCCAGTGGAAGAGCACGCCGCCGAAGTCGAAGACGATCTTCTTCATGCGCCGAGCCGCGCCAGCAGCCCGGCGGTGGACGCGTCCAGCCCCGACACGTCGCGCGACTGCAGCCGCGGCAGCAACTGCCCGCACAAGGCCTTGCCCAGCTCCACGCCCCACTGGTCGAAGCTGTTGATGCCCCATACCGCCCCGCTGGTGAAGACGCGGTGCTCGTACAGCGCAATCAGCGCGCCCAACGAACGTGGCGTCAGCATGTCCAGCACCAGCGTCGTGCTGGGGCGGTTGCCGGGGAAGCTGCGGTGGCGCGCCAGCACGGCGGGGTCCAGGCCGGCTGCGGCCGTGGGCGCGGCCTCGCCCAAGGCTTGGGCGGCGGTCTTGCCCAGCATCAGCGCCTGGCTTTGCGCCAGGCAGTTGGCCAGCAGCTTTTGGTGGGCATCGGCATGCGGGTGGGCGGGGGTCTTGACGGCGATGAACTCCACCGGAATCACGTCGCTGCCCTGGTGCAGCATCTGGAAGTAGGCATGCTGGCCGTTGGTGCCGGCCTCGCCCTACACGACCGGGCTGGTGGCAAAGGGCAGGGTGTTGCCGGACCCGTCCACGCACTTGCCGTTGCTTTCCATCTCCAGCTGCTGCAAGTAGGCCGGTAGGCGTGCCAGGCCCTGGTGGTAGGGCGCCACGCTGCGGCTGGTAGCGCCGTGGAAGTTGCGGTACCAGACGTCCAAAAGGCCCAGCACCAGCGGCAGGTTGCGCGCCAGCGGTGCGTTGGCAAAGTGCTGGTCCATGGCGTGCGCGCCGGCCAGGAAGTCGCGGAAACCGGCGCCGCCGATGGCGATGGCGATGGGCAGGCCGATGGCGCTCCACAGCGAATAGCGCCCGCCCACCCAGTCCCAGAAGCCGAAGGTGGTGGTGATGCCGAACTGCGCCGCCGCGGCCACGTTCGTCGTCGTCGCGGCGAAGTGGTGGGCGATCTCATCGGCGTCGTCGCGCCCGATCTGCGCCACGAACCAGGCCCGCGCCAGCGCCGCGTTGCTCATCGTCTCTTGCGTGGTGAAGGTCTTGCTGGCCACGATGAACAGCGTGCGGCGCGCGTCCAGGCGGCGCAGCACGCGGGTGATGTCATGGGCGTCGACGTTGCTCACGAAATGCAGCCGCTGGGCCGGGTGGCCAAAGCTGTCCAGTGCGCTGGTGACCATCTGCGGGCCGAGGTCGCTGCCGCCGATGCCGATGTGCACGATGTCGGTGATGCGCTCGTCACCGCGCACCTGTTCGGCGTAGGCCAGCATGGCTGCCAGCACCGCGTGCACCTGCGCGCTGTGCGGCGCCACGCCCGGCGGCGCACGCAAGGCGGTGTGCAGCACGGCGCGGCCTTCGGTGGTGTTGATGGGCTGGCCCGAGAACATCGCATCGCGCCTGGCCGGCAAGGCGCATTGCTGCACCAGTTCGAGCAACAAGCGCAGGGTGGCACCGTCGATCAGGTTCTTGGACAGGTCGGCGAAGACCTCGGGGGCTTCAAAAGCGAACGCGGCGTACCGACCGGCGTCGCGGGCAAAGGCTTCGCGCAGGTCGAGATCGCGGCCGTGGGCCTGGTAGTGGCCTTGCAGTGCGGCCCAGGCCGTGGTGTGGTCGCAGCGGGTCATGACTGCAACGGCCGGATCAGCGCGTCGAGCCGGCCGGCGTCGGCGGCAAAGGCGCGTATGCCTTCGGCCAGCTTTTCGGTGGCCATGGCGTCCTCGTTCAGCGCCCAGCGCAAGCTGCGCTCATCAAAGTGCACGGCGGGCAGGTCCAGCGTGGCGGTGGTGTCGAAGGACAAGCGGGCGTCGACCTCGGTGCTGACGCGGCCGGGCACCACGCGCAAGATCTCGCAGCCAAAGCGCACCAGCACGGCGTCCACGATGTCGGGCAGCGCCGCGCCACGGTGGGCCGCCACGGTTTGCGCCAGCAGCGGCGCGTACTCGGGCTGCTGCACGGCCTTGAGGATCAGCGAGGGGTTGGTGGTGGCGTCCTGCGGTTTGAATTGCGCCAGTTGCAAGAAGTTGCCGGTGTCGGCGACCACCGTGGTGGTCTGCCGGAGCTGGTCGAGCTGGTTCATGGATGGGTGCGCAACAAGAACAAGGCTGCAATTAGAACCGAGCAGGCCTGGCCAGCGGCCAGGCGTGCGACCGCAGTCCAGCAGGCCGCGCGAGAATGCCGGCCTTGATTGCGCTGCCCTCGCCACTCGCCCCGCTGTCGCGGCTGCTGCTGCCCTTTGTGCCTGCCGTGGTGCAAGAAGCCTGGCCGCGGGCCGCGCAGTCGCGGCTGGCCCCGTGCCTGCTGCTGGCGCTGCTGCTGCACGTGTGGTTGGTGCTGATGCTGGGCAATGCGCCGCCGGGCACGGCGCTGCCCGGCCAGGGCGTGTGGGGGGCGCTGAACGTCACCTTGCGCGGCGCCGCGCAAGACGCGGCAGTGGCAATGGCCGCCCCGCCAGCGCAGGCTGCCGGTTTGCCCGGCACGGCGGCCAGCCCGCGTGCGGGCGGCACCGTGCGCGCCCCCGCCACCCAACCCTTGCCCGAGCCGGGCGCCGCGCTGCGTGGCGACTGGGCGGCCACGCCCCCGCTGGTGCCCGCGCCTGACTCGCCGGCCGCTGCCGAGCCCGCGCCCGAGCCGGCCCGGCTGCCTGCGCCAGCGGCTTTGGCACAGCCGGCGCTGCCAGAGCCGCCCCCAAAGCCGACGCCGCGGCCCGCCGTGCCGGCACCTGCGGCCGCACCCGCACCCGCACCCGCACCCGCACCCGCACCCGCGCCGCCAGCGGTCGCGGTCCGGCCCGCGCCACCCGTCGCCGTGGCCACCCCGGCGGCAGCGGCGGAGCCCGTGGCTGGCGCACCCGTGCTGCGGCAGGTCGCGCCCATGGCCGCGGCTGCTGCGCCTGCCCCGGCACTGGCACCCGTGCAGAGCCAGGCCGCGCAGGCGCCGGTGGGCTTGCCGTCGCTGCCCGCCGCACCGGCCGGCGTGCCCGCGGCGGCGCTGCCCGCGGGGCGACCGGACGCCGGGCCGCAAGTCGGTCACGACGTGGCTACCGCGCCCAGCGCGCCGGCGAGTGCGCCGCGGCTGAACCTGGAGCTGTCGCGCCCGCGCGCCGGTGAGCTGTCGCGCCAGGGTGCCACCGGCGTGCTGCAGCTCTTGCCACGGCCGCCGGAGCTGCCCGACAAGCTGTCGCGCGACATCGACAAGGCCGCCAAGGCCGACTGCCGCAAGGCCTACCAGGACCTGGGCCTGCTGGCCGTGGTGCCGCTGGCTGCTGACGCACTGCGTGGCAGCAAGGACAGCGGCTGCAAGTGGTGAGCCCGGCCGGGCCGCGGCGACTTGCTAGACAAGATGGCTTCGTGATTTCAGGCGGCCCGTCCCCAGCAACACCGTAGGTTGCGCGCCGAGGCGAGCCGAGCTACACCAATGCACCGGACCGATGGTCGGTCGGGTCGTTGCGAATTTGCAAGGAGACGGGCCATG
>JANOLY010000452.1:0-2584 GCA_031420055.1 Burkholderiales bacterium
GCGCCCAGCTGCTGCAGGCAACCGGCACCGAAGATCACGCGGGCCGGATTGGCCTGGAAGGTGAAGGCGTGCATAGCCCAGTTTGCAGCAACGCCGCAGTCTGCCGTGAAGCGCTGCGGCGAAGAACAGTTTTCCGCTGGCACAGGCCCGGGCCAGCCCCGCGCTGCGGGATCACCCGCTGCCAGCAGCGCCGCAGTTCGGGCTGAAATGCAGCCAGACGGGCGCCACTGCTGCCCAAGCCTTCGCGCAAAGGAAACCCATGCTCTTCCCCACCACCCTCGTTGGCAGTTTTCCGCAGCCCGACTGGCTGATCGACCGCGCCAAACTGGCCGGCCGCTTTCCGCCCCGCGTGCGCGCCAAAGAGTTGTGGCGCGTGGCCGAACCCTACCTGCAACAGGCCTGGGAAGACGCCACGCTGCTGGCCATCCGGGCCCAGGAAGACGCTGGCCTGGACATCATCACCGACGGTGAGATTCGCCGCGAGAGTTACTCCAACCGCTTTGCCACTGCGCTGGAAGGCGTGGACCTGGACAACCCGGGGAGCGCACTCGACCGCTCGGGCCACCCCAACCCGGTGCCGCGCATCTCCGGCAAGATCCGCCGCAGGCACGCGGTGGAGGTGGAGGACCTGCTGTTCCTCAAGGCCCATACTACGCGCCAGGTCAAGATCACCCTGCCCGGGCCCTTCACCATGAGCCAGCAGGCGCAGAACGACTTCTACGCCAGCGACGAGGAAGCGGCGATGGACTATGCGGTGGCCGTCAACGCCGAGATCCGGGACCTTTTTGCCGCCGGCGCCGACGTGGTGCAGATCGACGAGCCCTACATGCAGGCGCGGCCCGAGAAGGCGCGCCAGTACGGGCTGAAGGCGCTCAACCTGGCGCTCGACGGCATCACCGGCACCACCGCAGTGCACATCTGCTTCGGCTACGCGGCCATCATCCACGCCCGGCCCAGTGGTTATTCCTTCCTGCCCGAGCTGCGCGGGTGCGGCTGCAAGCAAGTGTCGATCGAAACCGCGCAGTCGCAGCTGGACTGCTCGGTGCTGGCGCAGCTGGACGACAAGCAGATCATGGTCGGCTGCATCGACCTGTCGGACATGACTGTCGAAACGCCCGAGGTGGTGGCCGCCCGCATCCGCCGCGCGCTGCCCTTCGTGGCCAAGGAACGCGTGATCCTGGCGCCCGACTGCGGCATGAAGTACCTGCCGCGCGAGGTGGCGGTGGGCAAGCTTCAGTCGATGGTGGCGGCAGCGCGGATGCTGCGCAGTGAGTACGAGGTCGGGTGACAGGCGCGTAGCTGGTATCACAACAGCGGCGACGAAAGAGGTCTGGTGATTCTTTGCCCCACTCGAGTCATAGCGCGCTGCGGCGGAAGCAGGCTGCATGGCATCGGTTGCTGACGTCCGGGGTTCGGTAGCGAACTCACTCACGCGGCCATCTGCTGACGGAGGCGGCAGGCGACTTCCTGGCATCCCCTCTCGTCGATGTCACGGCCGAAGCGACCGTAGGTGGTCAGGGCCAACAGTCTCAACCGTCAGCTTCTCTCCTCGGTTAGGATGACATAAGCTGTCACATATAGATGGCTTGGGGGGACAACGATTCAACTCGCTCTCTTGCCTCAGAGAATTCGTCGGATCAACCCGTGCCCAACAACGGCGATGGACGCCCAGGGAATTGGCATCGCTGACAGCGGCCAGCGCTACGTGCTCAAGGCCAGCATTGGATGGCATCACAAGCTACCCGCAAGCGAATGGATCTGCCACGGTCTGGCGAAGTGCCTCAACTTGGCGATACCACACTGGGATCACTGCATCATGCCTGACGGCCGAGACGCAATCGGTTCGCGCCTCGAAGGCAACGTCATTGAGCGTGAGTTCATCCCATCTGCACGCGCAGCAACGGACAACCCGGAGGTAGTCAGCGGGACGTACGTGCTCGACCTCTTCGTGGGCAACGGCGATCGACACAAGGGGCAGTGGCTCGTGACCGAGGCCGGTGGAGGGGTTCTGCTGCGCCCGATCGACTTCTCAAGAGCGTGGTTCTGGCGCTGGCCCCTTCCCACACCGCCGTTCGGCCCAGGCTCGAATCTTGCCGGTTGCCATGACAACAGCGGGCCGTACTACACGATGGCGCGACGCCACAGCGTCGTGCTGTCACCTGAGGCGATCCTCACGTGGGAGACCCTACGAACTCTGCCCAAGGATGCATGGCGTGGCATCATCGGCTCGATTCCTGTGGGTTGGCTCGCGCCCCAGGAACTGGTGGATCTGGTGAACTGGTGGTGGTCCCCGCAGTGGCATACCCGCGTCTCGTGGATCAGGACACAACTATGAACTCAGACACGTTGCTTTTTTCTTTGGTCCGATACCAGCCTGACATGCAGCGACAAGAAGTCGTCAATGTCGGCATCGTGCTGTTCACGACCAACGGCCCACTGGTGTCTCTCGCCTCCAATCAAGGCAAGCTCCTCGCGCTCGATCCCAACTTTCGTCTCACACGGTTCTTCGACCAAGGCAAGAAGCTACAGGACGCTCTCAGCGGTCTGCACGAAGACAAGATGTCGGTCGAAGAGCAAGTGAGGA
>JANOLY010000453.1:0-3273 GCA_031420055.1 Burkholderiales bacterium
ACGGCGCGCGACGGCCAAGGTGGCATCAACAGCGCCACCACCCAACTGGTGCTGGCGCCGGGTGCGGGGCCGTTCATCGTCACCTCGCCGAACACGGCAGTCACGCTGGACGGCGCGTCGACACAAAACGTGACCTGGAACGTGGCCAACACCAACGTGGCACCGGTCAGCACGGCCAACGTGAAGATCACGCTGTCGGCTGACGGGGGTGCGACCTGGCCCTACCTGCTGGCTGCCAACGCGGCCAACAGCGGCAGCCAATCAGTGCTGATGCCCAACCTGGCCACCACGCAGGCGCGGGTGCGGGTCGAGGCGGTCGGCAACGTGTTCTTTGACGTGTCGAATACCAACTTCACGATCCGCCTGACGGGCGACGCCAACGCTGACGGCGCCGTGAACTGCGCCGACATCGCCGTGGTGCGTGCTGCCTTTGGCAAGCGCACCGGCCAGCCGGGCTTCAACCCGGCCGCCGACTTCAACAACGACGGCGTCATCGACATCCGCGACCTGAGCTACGTGTCACAACGCCTGGCAGCCGGCACCCGCTGCTGATTGGCCCGACCCCGGCCCCCGGCGAAGGAATTCGCCGGGGGCTTTTTCTTGTGCCCGCAACGCAGCGCGCGGGTGGCGCCGGGTCAGGCCAGCGCTTCGTCCAGCACTTCCACCCAGTGCTTCACGGGCGTGGTGGTGCCCGTTTGCAGGTGCTGGATGCAGCCGATGTTGGCGCTGATGATGGTCTGCGCGTCCAGCGGTGCCAGCTGGGCCAGCTTGCGGTCGCGCAGTTGCCTGGACAGCACCGGCTGCAGCACGCTGTAGGTGCCGGCCGAGCCGCAGCACAGGTGGCTTTCGCTGCCGGCAATTTGCACCTCGAAGCCCAGCGCGGCCAGGTGCTGTTCGACACCGCCGCGCAGTTGCTGGCCGTGTTGCAGCGTGCAGGGCGGGTGAAACGCCAGCCGGCGTGTCTTGAGGCCACCCATCTTGGGCAAGAGGTGTGGCACCAGGTCGGGCAGCAGCTCGCTCAGGTCGCGTGTGAGCGCGCTCACCGCACGGGCCTTGTCGGCGTAGTCCGGGTCGTGGGCCAGCGCGTGGCCGTAGTCCTTGACGGTGACGCCGCAGCCCGAGGCGTTCATCACCAGCGCCTCAACCCGGCCCTGCGACGTGAGGCCCTGCACCAGCGGCCACCAGGCGTCGATATTGCGGCGCATGTCGGCCAGGCCGCCTTCGGTGTCGTTCAGGTGCGTGCGCAGCGCGCCGCAGCAGCCTGCACCATCAGCCACCAGGGTCTGGATGCCGGCCGCATCGAGCACACGCGCGGTGGCGCTGTTGATGTTGGGCATCATCCCCGGCTGCACGCAGCCCAGCAGCATCAGCACCTTGCGCGGGTGCTCGCGCTGCGGCCACTGATGGGCGCGCGCGCCGCTGCGCGGCGGCACCTTGGCCTTCAGCGCCGCCGGCAGCAGCGGGCGCACCCACTGGCCCAGCTTCATGGCCGGGCCGAACAGCGGCGAGGTCAGGCCTTCCTTGAGCGCGCCGCGCAGCAGGCGTTCACCCAGCGGGCGCTGCACACGTTCTTCGACGATCTTGCGCCCGATGTCCACCAGGTGCCCGTACTCCACACCGCTAGGGCAGGTGGTCTCGCAGTTGCGACAGGTCAGGCAGCGGTCCAGGTGCTGCTGCGTGCTGCGTGTGACGGGCGCACCTTCCAGCACCTGCTTCATCAGGTAGATGCGGCCCCGCGGGCCGTCGAGCTCGTCGCCCAGCAGCTGGTAGGTGGGGCAGGTGGCGGTGCAAAAACCGCAGTGCACACACTTGCGCAGGATGGCCTCGGCGGCCTGCCCGTCGCGCGTGCCTTTGAATTCAGGAGCGAGATTGGTTTGCATGCGCTGGGTGGCGATTCTGTGGACAAGCCCGTTCAGTACAGTTCATAGACCAGCGCCCAGTAGTGTTGCCACGTGCGCCACAACGCCCCGTGCGCGCGCGGGCCCAGGCGCGCGATGGCCTGTTCGGGGGTGGGGAAGTTCTTCAGCACCTCGTGCACCGAGCCATCGTCCAGCGTGCGGTTTTGGTAGGTGTTGCCGGCGTCGTCGCGGCGGGTGAGCGGTGTGCTCTGGGTCTGTACAAAGCTGTTGTCCAGCATCACCACAAGGCTGCCCGGCGCCAGTTGCGCGTGCAACTGGGCCAGCCAGCCGTCCAGGCGCTGCAACGGCACGTGGCTCCACCAGCAGCCCGTGAAGGCCGCATTGAACAGGCCCAGCGCGTCCACGCCGTCCAGCGCGTAGGCGTCCACGGTGGCGAAGCGAACCTTGCCCGCAGGCAGCGGTTTGTCGCGAGCAATGGCCAGGGTTGCGGGGTTCAGGTCGGTGGCCAACCACGACCGGCAGTCGCGCGCGCCGTGCGGCGTCCACCAGCCGGTGCCACAGGCCACTTCAAGCACATCGCGGTCGGCGAACAGGCTCGGCAACCAGGCTTCCATCTCGCGCAGCTCGCGCTGGCGCTCGGGCTTGAGGTAGACGCGCTCGTAGTAAGCCGCGCGCTGCGCGTAATAGGCCGCCATGCCGCTGACCACGTCGGCGCTCTGGTTGTCGTTCATGAGGCTGCCCAAGCTCACAGCCCCGGGTACAGCCGGCCGGGGTTGAACAGGCCGTCGGGGTCGAAGGCGGCCTTCAGTTCGCGCTGGATGCGTTGCAGCGGCGGGCTCAGCGGTGCAAACACACCGGCGCGCTTGTCCAGCGCACGAAACAGCGTGGCGTGCCCGCCGGCTGCGCCAGCCGCCTCGCGCACCGTGGCCGCTGGCGCGCTGGTGCACAGCCAGCGCTGCGCGCCGCCCCACTCGATGAGTTGTTCGCCCGACAGCTTCAAGGGCGGCGTGGTGGCCGGCACCGACAAGCGCCACAGCCCGGCGCCACCCCGCACCGCCTGTGCCGCGGCGGCAAAGAACTCGTCGCTGTGGTCGCGCAGGCCGCTCCAGAAGCCCGCGGCCATGTCGGCCTGCACCACCTCGCCGCCCAGCCGTTCGCGCGCGGCGTGCACCGCCGCCACGGCGCCCGACAAGCGCAGCACCAGCGTGCCTTCCCACCAGGCGGTGGCGTTCAGCGGCAGGGGCTGGCCGCCCCATTCGTTGATGCGCTGGATGGCCTGGGCCTCGTCCATCTCCAGCCGCAGGGTAAGCGTGGCCTGCGCCAGGGGCAACACCTTGAGCGAGACCTCGCAGATCACGCCCAGGCAGCCCATGGAGCCGGCCAGCGCGCGCGACACGTCGTAGCCGGCCACGTT
>JANOLY010000454.1:0-2743 GCA_031420055.1 Burkholderiales bacterium
GCGGTTCTTGCCGTAGTTGAGCAGGCTCGGCCCGATGGTGCCGAAACTGATTTCCTGCTTGCTGATCTGGTGGCAGTTGTAGCAACTGCCACCGTTGGCAGCGGGCGCGGTGGAGCTGTCGGTCCAGGTCATGCCGCGGCCGCTCTGCGCGATCTTCTCGCCTTCGCGCCAGTCGCCCAGGTACTGGCCGCCGGCGGGCCACTTCACCGACGCCTTGGCCTGGCTCATGACCTGCTCGCCAACTGCATCGGCAGGCGGCTGGTCGCTGGAACAGGCCGACTGGCCCAGGTCCTGCTGGATGCGGTCGACCTTGGCGATGCCTTCGTCGCGGAACGCCGCTTTCATCAAGGCCTGGGTCTCGGCATCGAGTTGTGCTGGCGAGGGCAGCGTGGCGCAGCCGGTGACCACCAGCACGGCGGCGGCGGCGCAGGCAAAGGAAGTGCTCTTGTTCATGGCTCGGGTGCTCCGCTCGCTTCAGCGCTTGATGGAGGGCGCGATCGACTGCGCGCCCTTGGCATTGACACCCATGTAGGTGCCCAGCGCCACGGTGACCTCGGACGCAAAGCCCGGGTAAGGAAAACGCTGCTGGCGGTAGCAGTCGTTGAGGCGCAACTGCATGCTCCACATCTGGCCGTTGCTGACTCGATAGGCGGGCCAGGCCGCAAAGCCGACACCGTCACCGGGGTTCTTGGTCAGGTTCGGCAGGTCCTGCAGGCGGATGCGTTGGCCGTCCACGCTGTGGCAACCCGCGCAAGAGAAGTCCATCGGCCCGCCACGGAAGAAGAACACCCGCTTGCCGATCTCAAAGCTCTTCTTCTCTTCGGCGTGGCTTTGAGGCAGGTTGAAGCGCAAGCCGCGCGACTCGGCGGCCACCCAGGTGGCCAGCGCGGTGACGTTGGCCATCTCGCCACGGCCAAACGGCGTCTTGGCGATCTCGGCGGCGTTGAAGCCTTGCAGCGTTTCCATGCAACTGACCAGGCGCGACTCCAGGTCCTGCATGCGGCCGGTGTCAGCAAAAAAGCGCGGCAGTTCGACAAAGGCGCCTTTGACCACGCCCGGGCCCTTGCCCAGGTCGCACCGCTCCAGCGTCGCGCTCTTGGGGCCACGGGCCTGCTTCCACAGGCCTTCGCCCTTGGCCTCGAAGAGGTCGGCCGGGTTGCCGTCTTCCAGCATCTTGCGGTACTCGGCGATGCCGTCGGCGGTGCTCTTGCCTTGCGCCCAGGCCACGCCGTTGAGCGCCAGAGCGCAGGCCAGGGTCAGGGGGGTGATGGTCCGCAGCTTCATTGTTTTCGGTCTCCTCGCAACTCGGTGGGTTTGTCGTTCAGGACACGGTGGCTTCGTCGCTGCGCTTGTCACCCTTGTTGTCGACCCAGCTGACACCGATCTTGTCGCCGACCTTGGCGCCCTTGACGCTGAACTGCAGGTACGGGTTCTTGGCCACCGAGGGGCCCCATTGCGCGCTGAGCACGGGCTTGCCGTTGTGCGTGGCGCTGACTTCCTGGATGAACCAGGCCGGAATGACCTTGCCGGCGGAGTCCTTGCGCTGGCCGGTTTCCATCTCGTGGCTCATGAGCACCCGCACGGTGGCTTTGTCACCGGCGACTTGGGCGCGAATCTTCATCGGGTCTGCCATGGTGATCTCCTTAGAAACGTGATTGAGTGTTCGTCATTCGGGTCTTCCCAAGCGGGCGCCGCGGAACTGGCTCTGCCAGGCCGCTGGCGGCGCCCCCTTGAGGGGGAGCGGCGAAGCCGCTTCGGGGGTGGTCGTTGTCATCCGCCGCAACCACCCAACGTGACCTTGATTTCCTTGGACGCATACAAGACCTTGCCGTCGGCCATGATGGCGACGGCGAAGACGTTGGAGGACTGGCCCATCTTGACGCGCGTCAGGATGTTGGCGTCGATCGCGTCGCTGACCTCGAACACCGCCGCCAGCGCGCTGGGGTTCTTCTCCACCAGCAGGGCCAGGCGCTTCACGCCGGGCAGTGCAGTGCTGGCACCGACGGGCACCACGGCGCCGTTTTCGGCGATGTCGGGGCCGGTGATGGTGACGTCCTTGCTTTCGACCGGGGCGCCGCCGCCCAGGGCCTTGACGGCATCGGCCAGGTTCTTGGCATCAAAGGCCGCCTGGGTCCATGCGGCGTGTGCGGCGGTGGGCAGCACGCCGGCGGCGGCCAGCAAAGCGGCCACCGTGGCGCTGGTGGCGAGCATCTCGCGACGGGTTTTCATGGGGTCTCCTTCAGAGCGGTCAAAACGTTGAGTGTGAAACTACTTCTTGGCACCAGCTGCAAGCCATTGTGCGATGGCCTTGGCGTCGGCGCCGGGCAGGGTCTGTGCAGGCATCGGTATCGACCCCCAGATGCCCGTGCTGCCCGCCTGGATTCTTTGCGCGATGTAGACCGCCGCGTCATCGCGATCAGCATACCTCTTGGCCACATCGCGCAACGCCGGACCCAGAACCTTGTTGTCCACGCCATGGCAGGTCAGGCAGTTGTGTTTTTGGGCCAAGGCCATCGCTGAGGGGGCCGCGGGTTGGGTGGCGCGTGGCTCTGGCGACGTCGCCAGCGCAGCGGGCGACGCGCCCGGGGTCAGCGTCGTGTCGGCGCCGTGCTGCGCGCCCACCAGGCGATTCTGCTCGGCCAGGTTGCCATGTGCGTTGCGCGCAAAGTCGGGCAGGATCGACGCCACCGTGGGTTCGGTGGCGCAGCCCGTCATGCAGGCCACGGCCTTGACATCGGGCTTG
>JANOLY010000455.1:0-6502 GCA_031420055.1 Burkholderiales bacterium
AGTACAAGAAAAAGTTCGGCGACGACTGGTACACCTACCAAACCTACAACACCTTCGCCATGCTGTCAGCCGGCATGGCCCAGGCCAAGAGCACGAATGCCGTGAAGGTGGCGCAGGTGCTGGGCGGCCTGAAGTTCACCGGGTTCTCGGGCGAGGTCGAGATGCGCAAGACCGACCACCAATTGCAACAAGGCGTGTACATCTCCGAGTGGCGCAAGGCCGACGCCAAGCACCCGTACAACGTGGAGAACACGGGTTTCAACTTCCAGGAAGTGCGGGCCATTCCGGCGTATGTGGCGAGTACGCCCACCTCGTGCCATATGACGCGGCCGGGGGCTTGATCTCCGGCTCCCTCTCCCGCGCCGCGGGAGAGGGCAGGGGTGAGGGTGCTTGCGCGCCACCGCCCTCAGCGCAACCCTTTCCGGCGCCGCGGGAGAGGGGCTAAGACATGGACCTGTCCTTCTTCCTGATCTCCTTGCTCAACGGCTTGTCGGTCGGGCTGCTGCTGTTCATGCTGGCGTCGGGGCTGACACTCATCTTCAGCATGATGGGCGTGCTGAACTTTGCGCACGCCAGCTTCTACATGCTGGGCGCCTACGTGGCCTACACGGTGACGCAGGCGGTGGGCTTCTGGTGGGGGCTGGTGCTGGCGCCGCCACTGGTGGGTGTGCTGGGCGCGGCGTTCGAGCGCTATGTGCTGCGCCGGGTGCGCAAGTTCGGCCACGTGCCTGAACTGCTGATCACCTTCGGGCTGAGCTACATCATTCTTGAGTTGGTGCAACTCATCTGGGGCCGCCAGCCGCTGAACTTTCAGCCGCCCGAATCGCTGCGCGGGCCGCTGTTCACCATCGTGGACCTGCCGGGGTCGCTGGCCATGGCTTGGGGTGTGCCGCCTGAGGTGTGCAAGACCACGGCAGGTGCCATTTGCACCCAGTTCCCGGCCTTCCGCGCCTTTGGCATGGGCATCGCGGTGTTGATGCTGGTGGCGGTGTGGCTGGTGCTCACCCGCACACGCATCGGACTGGTGATACAGGCCTCGCTGACCCACGCTGACGCGGTCGAGTCGCTGGGCCACAACGTGCCGCGCGTGATGATGCTGGTGTTTGGCGGCGGCACGGCGCTGGCCGGGCTGGCCGGGGTGATAGGCGGTGCGCTGCGCGTGACTGAGCCCTCGATGGCGCTGGCCGTGGGCGCGGTGGTGTTTGCCGTCATCGTCATCGGCGGCATGGGCTCGCTGGCCGGGGCCTTCGTGGCCAGTGTCGGCCTGGGCGTGATCGAGAGCTTCGCCGTGGGCAGCGACCGCTCCCTGGCCGACTTCTTTAGCTGGCTGGGCATGCAGGTCACGCCGGCCACCTTTGGCTATGCGGTGTGGAGCGTGAAGATGAGTCAGGTCGCTGCCATCCTGCCCTTCATGCTGCTGGTGCTGATCCTGATCTTCAGGCCCAAGGGCTTGTTCGGCACGCGCGAGGGGTGACATGCAACAGCCCCAAGCTCGCTTCGCTCGCGGCCCCCAAGGGGCGCGTCAGTGTCTGCTGGCGGCCGGGCGCCACTGACGCTCATGCACCACACCGGCCCCGTCTACCGCTTCAAGCCCTACAACGTGGGGCGCTGGGTCGTGTGGGGCGTGTACGCCTTGCTGATGCTGGTGGCGCCGCTGTTGTGGGGCAGCAGCCTGGCGTTGACCATGCTGTCGCAGATCGGCATTGCCGTCATCGCCTGCCTGGCCTTCAACCTGCTGCTGGGGCAGGGCGGCATGCTCAGCTTTGGCCACGCGGTGTATTCGGGGCTGGGCTCGTTCTTCGCCATCCACACGCTGAACATGGTGTCCAAGGGCCAGTTGGCACTGCCGGTGAGCATGGTGCCGTTGGTGGCGGGGTTCTTCGGCATGTTGTTCGCCGTGCTGCTGGGTTTCGTGACCACGCGCAAGGCCGGTACGCCCTTCGCGATGATCACGCTGGGCGTGGGCGAGCTGGTCTGGGCGATGTCGCTGATGTTCCCCGGCTTCTTTGGTGGCGAGGGCGGCATCAGCGGCAACCGCGTGGCCGGCCAGCCATTCCTGGGCATCACTTTCGGGCCGCAGATTCAGCTCTACTACCTGATCGCCATCTACGCCTTTGTCTGTACCGCGGCCATGTTCGCATTCACGCGCACGCCGCTGGGTCGCATGCTCAACGCCGTGCGCGACAACCCCGAGCGTGTTGAGTTCATCGGCTACAACACCCAGTACGTGCGCTACTTCGCCTTCATCGCCTCGGGCTTCTTCATGGGCATTTCCGGCGGGCTGGCGGCGCTGAACTTCGAGATCGTCACGGCCGAGGTTGTCAATGCGCTGCGTTCGGGGGCCTTCTTGCTGTTCACCTTCCTGGGCGGTGCGGTGTTTTTCTTCGGCCCCATCATCGGTGCGGTGCTGATGGTGCTGGCGCTGGTGTTGCTGTCAGAGATCACGCAGGCCTGGCTGCTGTACATGGGCCTGATCTTCACGTTCATGGTGATGTACGCACCGGGCGGCATCTCCAGCCTGATCATGATGAACCTGCGCGTGGCCTCGTTCGGCAAGCTGCGGCCCTTGATGGGTTGCTACCTTGCGCTGGCCGGCACGGCCGCCGGCGTGCTGGTGGGCGGCGGCGCCATCATCGAGATGATCTACCACCTGCAGCTCAACCAGGCCCTGGGCCCCAAGCTGAAGTTCATGGGCGCAACGCTGGACGCCACCGGACTGGACAGCTGGTTCGGTGCCGTCTTCGTGCTGCTGGTCAGCGTGGGCCTTTTCGAACTGACGCGGCGCGAGTTCGTGCGCCAATGGGGCAGCACGCAAGAAGAGATCGAGCGCGAGATCAAGAAGCGCGAGGCGCTGGCATGAAGGGCGAGCAGGCCGCCTTTGCGGTTGAACTGCGCGACGTGCGCAAGAGTTTCGGCAAGACCGAGATCATCCGCGGCGCCACCCTGGCTGTGGCCGCGGGCGAGCGCGTGGCCATCATCGGCCCCAACGGCGCCGGCAAGAGCACCTTGTTCAACCTGATGAGCGGGCGCTTCGACAGCACCTCGGGCGACATCTTGCTCAACGGCCAGAAGATCGATGGCCTGAAGCCCTACCAGATCAACCGCATGGGGCTGGCGCGCAGCTTCCAGGTCAGCAACCTGTTCACCCGACTGTCGGTGTTCGAGAACATCCGCTGCGCCGTGCTGTGGAGCCTGGGATACAAGTACGCGTTCTGGAAGTTCCTGGCCGACCTGCGCGACGCCAACGACCGCGCCGAGCAAGTCGTGGACATGATCAAGCTGCACAAGCGGCGCGACGTGCTGGCCATGAACCTCACCTACGCCGAACAGCGCGCGCTGGAGATCGGCATCACCATCGCCGGTGGTGCCAGCGTGATCTTGCTCGACGAGCCCACCGCCGGCATGAGCAAGAGCGAAACAGCGCGCTTCGTCAACCTCATCCGCGAAGTCACCGTGGGCAAGACGCTGCTGACCGTGGAGCACGACATGGGCGTGGTCTTCGGCCTGGCCGACAAGATCGCGGTACTGGTCTACGGCGAGGTGATCGCCTTCGACGTGCCCGAGGCCGTGCGCGCCAACCCGCGGGTGCAAGAGGCCTACCTCGGCTCGGTGCTGGCCGATGCCCAGGCAGCACAGGCCGTTCGCTGAACTGCGCGCCCATGCTGAGCCTGAAAAACCTCCACGGCTTCTACGGCAAGAGCCACGTGCTGCACGGCGTGCACTTCGAGGTGCGCCCGGGTGAGATCGTGGCCTTGCTGGGGCGCAATGGTTCGGGCCGCTCGACCACGGTCAAGGCCATCATGGGCCTGGTCGACGGCACAGGCTCGGTGCGCTGGAAGGGCGACGAAGTGCTGGGCAAGAAGGCTTTCGAGATCGCCCAGGCGGGCATCGGCTACGTGCCTGAGAACCGCGATATCTTTCCCACGCTGACGGTGCACCAGAACCTGTTGCTCGGGCAGAAGAGCGGCGCCAAGGAAAGCCGCTGGGGCTTTGACGACATGTACGGCATGTTCCCCCGCCTGAAGAAGCGCCAGCACAACGAAGCCGGTGTGCTCAGCGGTGGTGAACAGCAGATGCTGACCTTGTGCCGCGCGCTGATGGGCGACCCCGAACTCATCATGATCGACGAACCCACCGAAGGCCTGGCACCCAAGATCGTGGAACAGGTGGCCGAGTACCTGCGTGAGCTCAAGCGCCGCGGCATCAGCGTGCTGCTGGTCGAGCAAAAGCTCACCATCGCGCTGGAGGTGGCCGACCGCTGCCTGGTGATGGGACATGGGCAGATCGTGTTTGACGGCACGCCCACAGAGCTGCGCGCCGACACCTATATCCGCAAAGAATGGCTAGAGGTTTGAGACGCGCCGCAGGCCGGTTGCCGCAGGATGTCGCGTCAGTGGCGACTGGCGCCACTGTCCTGCGGCCTGGGGGCCGCAATCTGTCGGGCCTCCCTGCATGACCCCTGAGATGACCGTTCTAGGGGGGCTCCCACCCGCTTGCGGCGCAAACCTCAATGTTCTAGCATACAAACATTTCCAGTCCGTGCAGCGTGGAGGTCATCTTGAGCACCCGAATCTTCTCCAGCCGGGACTTCACCCGGGACGTTGCTGCGGCCAAGGCAGCCGCGCTCACAGGGCCTGTTCTGATCACTGACCGCGGCCAGCCTGCGTTCGTGATGCTCAACATCGACGAGTACCACCGCTTGCAAGGTAAGGCGCCCTCGCTGTTCGCGCTGATGCAGCAACTCCCTGAGCTTCCCGACAACGTCGTCGAGATTCCGCGCATGGAGATCGAGTTCCGCGAAGTCGAGCTTTGAGTCCGCATGATCGTCCTCGACACCAACGTCATCTCGGAGCTGCGCAAGAAGCCGCACAACCAGGATCCCAAGGTCTGCACCTGGTCGCAGAGTCATCCGGCGAGTGCCTTCTATCTGACGACATTGACGATCATGGAGATCGAACGCGGCACGCTGATGGAGGAGGCACGGAGCTCGCCGCAGGGACCGGTCCTGCGCGCTTGGTTCAACGCGCTTCGCATCGCCTACGCGGGCCGAGTGCTGCCCTTCAGCGAAGGCGCAGCCATTCGTGCCGCTCATCTCGCGGGCGGCAACCGGCCATCGGTGGATCTCATGATTGCGGCCATCGCGCTGGAATTCGGCTACGCCGTTGCGACGCGCAACGTGTCGCACTTCAAATTCTCCGGTCTTGCCGTCGTGGACCCATGGGCGTGATCCGGCGCTGTGAATCGTCAAGTTGGAATCGCGCCTGCGGCGCTCACGACCCGCCAGGCGGGCGTTGACGCCGGCCGCAAATCGTTGCACCAGGGCGCGTTCTGCGGCCGGCATGTCGCCGATCCAGCGGTGCGAGGCTCGCCCGCAAGACCCACCACGCGCTCAGGCCGATCTGCGGCGCCAGGGTGAGCAGGGCCAGGGAGAGTCGCTTCAGTCAGTGCATGGACCTGCCTCGAAATCCGCCAGGGGTGCGCCGATGGCAATTTCCCGCCGCCCGCCCATCTAGAATCGCACGATCGTTCTATTCGCCCAGGAGACGCCATGAGCGCCCAGTACGAAGTACGCGGCCACGTGGCCGTCATCACCCTGAACAACCCGCCTGTCAACGGCCTGGGTTACGCCACCCGCAAAGCGCTGGCTGACGGTATCGATGCCGCGCAGGCCGATGCGGCCGTGATGGCCATCGTCATCACCGGCGCTGGCAAGGCCTTTTCCGGTGGCGCCGACATCAAGGAGTTCAACAAGCCGGCGATGGGCGCCGAGCCCTCGCTGCACAGCCTGATCAAGCTGCTGGAGGCTTGCGACAAGCCGGTGGTGGCTGCCATCCATAGCGTGTGCATGGGCGGCGGGCTCGAGTTGGCACTCGGCTGCCACTACCGCGTGGCGGCACCCGGCACCCAAGTGGCGCTGCCCGAAGTGAAGCTGGGCCTGCTGCCCGGCGCAGGCGGCACGCAGCGGTTGCCGCGTGTGCTGGGTGTCGAGAGCGCGCTGAACATGATCGTCAGCGGCGAGCCGGTGAAGAGCGAGCTGCTGGCTGCTGCGCCCGGCCAGAAGCTGTTCGACCGCATGATCGAAGGCGACATCGTTGCTGGCGCCGTGGCCTTTGCCGCCGAAGTCGCCGCGGTTCGCCCCTTACCGCTGGTGCGCAACCTCAAGGCCAGTCACCCCAACGCCGAGGCTTACTTCCAGTTTGCGCGCAACACCGTGGGCGCGATGTCGAAGAACTTCCCCGCGCCGCTGAAGTGCCTGGAATGTGTGGCCGCCAGCGTGAAGATGAAGTTCGACGACGGCCTGGCCTTCGAGCGTGAACAGTTCTTGGCGCTGATGATGACGCCCGAGAGCAAGGCGCTACGCCATGCCTTCTTTGGCGAACGCGCTGCAGCCAAAATCGCCGATGTGCCCGAGACCACGCCGCAACGCAAGATCGAGAAAGTGGCCGTCATCGGCGCCGGCACCATGGGCGGCGGCATCGCCATGAACTTCCTCAACGCCGGC
>JANOLY010000456.1:0-15397 GCA_031420055.1 Burkholderiales bacterium
TGAGCGCAGGGCACGGGCCGTTCGATTTCATCGTCATCGGTCTGGGCGCGATGGGTGCGGCCACCGCCTGGCAACTGGCCCGGCAAGGCGCGCGCGTGCTGGGGCTGGACAGCCATGCGCCGCCCCATGCAATGGGCTCCAGCCACGGCGCCACGCGCATCACGCGGCTGGCCGTGGGCGAGGGTCCGGAGTACGTGCCGCTGGTGCGCCGTTCGCACGCTATCTGGCGCGAGCTCGAATCTGACGGCGCTGCCGGGCTGTACGACGCTGTCGGCGGCCTGGTGCTGGGCCACGGCGCGCACCGCAGCACCTTGCATGGCCAGGGTGACTTCGTGGCCCGCACCATGGCCATCGCGCGCGACTTCAACATCGCCCACGAGGTGCTCGATGTGCAGGCCTTGCGCGAACGATTTCCACAGCTGCAGGTGGCCGACAGCGAGCGCGGCTACTTTGAACCCGAGGCCGGACTGCTGCGGCCCGAGCTGTGTGTGCAGGCGCAACTGGTGCGCGCGGCGGCACTGGGCGCAAAGCTCATGACCAAGCAGGTGGTGACGCACATCGAGCGCCAAGGCGACTCGGTGGTCGTGCACACCGCCTCGGCGCGCTACACCGCAGCACAGGCCGTGCTGGCCGCCGGCAACTGGACACCCGCGCTGGCCGGCGCACCGTACGACTGCGCGCTGCGGGTGCACCGCCAGGTGCTGCACTGGTTTGCCGCCGAACGGCCGGCAGACTACGCACCGGGCTGCTTCCCGGTCTTCATCTGGGCCCACGGCCCGCAGGCTGAAGACGCTTTCTACGGCTTCCCCATCGCCGACGAGCACGGCGGCGTGAAGGTGGCCACCCAGCAGTACGCCGTGGCCTGCGCACCCGACGAGATGGTGCGCAGCAGCCCGCCCGACGAAGCCGCCACCATGCACGCCAGCCATGTGCAGGGCCGCCTGCGCGGTGTGACGGCGCAGCGCGTGCACGCCGCGGTGTGCGCCTACACGGTGGCGCCGGACTCGCGTTTTGTCATCGAGACGCACCCGCGCATCCCGGCGCTCACCGTCGTCTCGGCCTGCTCGGGCCACGGCTTCAAGCACTCGGCAGCGCTGGGCGAGGCGCTGGCGCAAAGGCTGACAGCCGGCACCAGCGCTATCGACCTGTCAGCGTTTGCGCTGGCGGCCGCCCCGGCCGCGGCGCGTCAAGGCGCGTCGGGCGCGATGCCTTCGGCGTAGTCGACCAGCGCTTCCAGCAGCGACTGCGCGCGCTCGTCACCGCGTTCGGCGGCTGCCTCGGCCAGTGTGTCGATACGTTCCAAGAACGCCGCCAGCGTCAGCCCACCGCCCGCGCCGCCGTGCAAGCGGTCCGCACGGTGCTGTTGCCAGCGTGCGCGCTCTTCGTCGCTCAGCGTGCTTTCGAAGTTGCGCGCTCGGTAGCGGAACAGCTGCTCTTCCAGCCGGGCATCGTGAAACGCCGGGCGCTTGGAAGCCAGTGCGGCCGGGCTCAGTTCGCGCAGGCGCTGCAAGGTGCGGCGATCCTCGTTGTCCAGGAAACCGCCGTACAGGTCTTCGTCCACGTCCACCGGCCCGGCCGGCGGCGTGCGCGTGAAGACCTGGGCCCACAGGCCGTCCAGGCTGCGGCCCAGCCCGGCGGCGGCTTCAGCGTGGCGCAGGGCCTGCGGCAGGTCCAGGCCCCAGCGCTGCAGCGTCGCCGGCGTCAATGTCTTCAGGTTGCCGATGACGATGGGCGACTTGTTGATGTGGATGGTCTTGATCGGCAGCCGCGTCTCGCCGGCAGGCAGCTCGTCAGCCCGCGTGTACAGGCGCAGGCGCGCCGTCTCGGCGTCCAGCCCCGACAGCTCGGCCGGGTCGTGCGCCAGGTCCCAGACGACGACTTCGTTGCGGTTGCTGGGGTGCGGCGCCAGCGGCCACACCACGGCCAGGCAGCCACGATCGACCGGGTAGCGGCCCGACAGGTGCACAAAGGGTCGGCCGACGCCAATCTCTGCCGTCACCGCGTCCTTCTTGTGCAGCTTCAGGCAAAAGTCCCACAGCCGCGGCTGGCGCGTGCGGATCAAGCGCGCCAGCGCCAGCGTGGCACGCACGTCGGACAGCGCGTCGTGCGCGGCTTCGTGCAGCAAGCCGTTGGCGGCGGCCAGGTGTTCTAGCTTGAATGACGGCCGGCCCGCCATGTCGCCTTGCGCGTAGCGCGGCCATTCGATGCCCTCGGGCCGCAGCGCCCAGGTGGTGCGCACAACATCCATCAAGTCCCAGCGGCCGCAGCCGTTTTGCCATTCGCGGGCGTAGGGGTCGATGAGATTGCGCCAGAACAGGAAGCGCGTCACCTCGTCGTCAAAGCGGATGCTGTTGTAGCCCACGCCGATGGTGCCCGGCAGCGCCAACTCGGCCTCGATGCGCGCTGCAAATTCGTGCTCGGCCAGGCCGTGGCGCAGCGCATGCTGGGGCAGGATGCCGGTGAGCAGCACGCTCTCGGGGTCGGGCAGGAAGTCGGGCGCGGGCTGGCAGTGCCACATCACCGGCTCGCCGATTTCATTCAGATCGGCATCGGTGCGCAGGCCCGCAAACTGCACCGGCCGGTCGCGCCGCGGCACGATGCCAAAGGTCTCGTAGTCGTGCCAGAAGAAGGTGGTGTCAGCCATGGCGGTGACGATAGCGCACCGTCCCGCGGTCAACATGGCATCAATCGAAAAGTGTCCATCTTTGCCATTTTTGATAGACTGGTCTGCGCCAAATCAAGGAGTGCAAGGCATGGGCATGAACGTCAATCTCACACCCCAGCTCGAAGAACTCGTACGCTCCAAGGTCGACTCCGGCCTGTATTCATCAGCCAGCGAGGTGGTCCGCGAAGCACTGCGTCTGATGGGCGAACGCGACCAGTTGCAGCAGGTGAAGCTGCAAGCCCTGCGGCAAGACATTCAACACGGCCTGGCCAGTGGCCGCAGCGAACCCTGGGACGCCAACACCTTGAAGGCCAAGGCACGCCGTGCTCGCACTGCCAAGACAGCAACGGCGTAGATGGCGCACGTTACACGCCGGCCGGCCGCAGAGGCCGACCTCCTTGAGATTTGGGCCTACATCGCTGAAGACAGCATCACTGCGGCTGACGCATGGGTCGACCGGCTGGACGAAGGTCTTGCGCTCTGGGCAACCCAACCCATGATGGGGCGCAGCCGGAGCGAGCTGTCACCAGGGCTGCGCAGCATGGCGTTCGGCAGGTACGTGGTGTTCTTCCTGGCTGCCAGCAACGGCATCGACGTGGTACGGGTCCTGCACAGCTCGCGTGACATCGATGCGGCCTTCGGCGCTTGAGCGCGGGCCTTGGACCCGCGAACGCGTCAGAGGCGGCGCACCACCACGCTGCCCACCGAGTAGCCGGCACCGAAGGAACAGATCACGCCCAGGTCACCTGCCAACAGGTCCGCATGGTGGGCGTGAAAGGCAATGATGGAGCCGGCCGATGCCGTGTTGGCGTACTCGCTCAGGATGATGGGCGCGATGTCGTCGCCCACCTCTTGGCCCACCAGGCGCTTGACGATGAGCTGGTTCATGCCCAGGTTGGCCTGGTGCAGCCAGAAGCGGCGCACGTGGGTGGGCTCGAAACCCAAGGTGTGCAGGTGGGCTTCGATGTGCGCCGCGGCCATGGGCACCACTTCCTTGAACACCTTGCGGCCTTCTTGCATGAAGGTCTTGTCGCGGGCGTCGGGGTCGGTATCTTCACAGCGGTTCATGAAGCCGGCGTTGTTGCGGATGTGGTTGCTGTACTGGGTGACGAGCTTGGTGCCCAGCACCTGCCAGCGGTCGCTTGCGGTGGCGGTTTCTTCGGCCTCGACGATGACAGCCGTGCACACGTCGCCAAAGATGAAGTGGCAGTCACGGTCGCGCCATTCCAGGTGGGCGGAGGTGATTTCGGGGTTGACCACCAGCACGCAGTTGGCGCTGCCACTCTTCACGGCGTTCACCGCTTGCTCGATGGCGAAGGTGGCCGATGAACACGCCACGTTCATGTCGAAGCCATAGCCGCCCGCGCCCAGCGCCTGCTGGATCTCGCAGGCCATGGCCGGGTAGGCGCGCTGCATGTTGGCCGCGGCGCACAGCACGGCGTCGATGTCGCTGCCCTGTTTGCCGGCAGCGGCCATGGCCTGTCGCGCAGCGGCCACGGCGATTTCGGCCATCAGGCTCAAGGCTTCGTCGGGCCGCGGCTCGAAGTGCGGGCGCATGCGCGTGGGGTCCAGCACGCCGGCTTTGTCCAGCACGTAGCGCTGGCGTACGCCCGAGGCCTTCTCGATGAACTCGACGCTGGAATGCACAATGGCCGGCAGTGCACCAGCGGCGATTCGAGACTCGTTTTTGGCGTTATGCAGATCGGCATAGGCGTTGAAGGCAACGACGAGTTCTGCATTGCTGATGACGTGCGGCGGCGTGAACAGGCCCGTGCCTGAGATGACGACGTTCTTCATCGCAGCCCCGTCACTTGCGGGGCGTGGACTTCTTGGCCGGCGCGCTGGCCTTCATCGCTTCGGACATGCCCAGCAGCACGCCGCTGACCATGGCCGTGTAGCTTTCGGCCATGCTTTGCGCTGCGCGCAGGCCCGTGGCCCGCGTGCTGCGCAGGGTGGCCTGCATCTGCTCGGCCATCTGCTCGCCCGTGCCCGCCGCCTTGGCGCCCGACAAGGTGCCAGCGGCCTGGAATTTCTCAAGCACCTGCTCCCAGGCGCCGGCCAGTGGCGCGCCAGCGCCGGCGGCTGTTTTCTTGAACGCGGCGAACATCGTGTCCTCGAACTTGTCGAGGTCGTCCATGGCCTTCTTCAGGTGTTTTTCGCGCAGGTCGGCGCCCTGGGTCACGAACTGCTGCAGCGCCGCGCGGTTGGCGTCCACGGCCTTGAGCATGGCGTCGTCCATGCCCGACACGGCCGCGTCGATCAGCGTCTCGGGGTCCATGCCCGCCACCGTGTTCTTGGCGGCACCCTGGCTCGCCGCGTCGGACACCGCCTTGAGCGTGCTGCGGATGTTCTTCAAGCTCAGCTCGCGGCCCTGCAGCGCGGCCAGCGTGGCCTCGCCGACGGACTTGCGCAGCTGCGCGCCTTGCTTGGCGGTGGCGCTCTCGAACATCTCGATCAGTGCGTCGGGGTCGATCATGGGCTTGGCCATTGCGGTCTCCTGGTTCGGGGGCGCAATGCTCTCACCGCGGCGCGGCGCCGGCAAGCGCGGCCGATAATCTTCAAAGCAACCCCTCTTGGAGACCTCCGCATGACCCGTGTTTTCAACTTCAGCGCCGGCCCCGCCGCCCTGCCCGAACCCGTCCTGCGCCAGGCCGCCCAGGAGATGCTGGACTGGAACGGCTCGGGCATGAGCGTGATGGAGATGAGCCACCGCGGCCCGGAGTTCATGTCCATCGCCGCCGAGGCCGAATCGCTGCTGCGTGAACTGCTGGCCGTGCCCGCCGGCTACAAGGTGCTGTTCATGCAGGGCGGCGCCATCGGCGAAAACGCCATCGTGCCCATGAACCTGCTGCGCGGCAAAAACAGCATCGACTTCGTGGACACGGGCGAATGGTCCAAGAAGTCGATCAAGGAAGCCAAGAAGTACGCCGCCACCAACGTCGTGGCCAGCGCCGCGGACAGCAACTACACCACCATCCCGCCGCGCAGTAGCTGGAAGCTCGACCCGAACGCGGCCTACGTGCACATCTGCAGCAACGAAACCATAGGCGGCGTGGAATACCACTTCACGCCCGAGGTGGGCAGCGTGCCACTGGTGGCCGACATGTCCAGCTCCATCCTGTCGCGCCCGGTCGATGTCGCCCAGTACGGGCTGATCTACGGCGGCGCGCAGAAGAACATCGGCCCGGCGGGGCTGACCATCGTCATCGTGCGCGACGATCTCATCGGCCAGGCGCTGCCCATCACGCCCAGCGCCTTCGACTACAAGACCGTGGCCGACAACGAGTCCATGTACAACACCCCGCCGACTTACGCCATCTACATCGCCGGGCTGGTGTTCAAGTGGCTGAAGGACCAGGGCGGCCTGGCAGCGATGGCCGCGCACAACGCCAACAAGGCGGCGCTGCTGTACGACGCCATCGACGCCAGCAGCTTCTTCAGCAGCCCGGTGGCGCGCGACTGCCGCTCGCTGATGAACGTGCCCTTCAAGCTCAAGAACGACACCCTGGACGGCGCTTTCCTCAAGGGCGCCGAGGCACGCGGCATGGTGCAGTTGAAGGGGCACCGCTCGGTGGGCGGCATGCGCGCGTCCATCTACAACGCCATGCCGCTGGCCGGCGTGCAGGCGCTGGTGGGCTACATGAAGGAGTTCGAGGCCACCCATGCTTGAGCCTGAACGCACCCCCGTCCTGGTGCTGGGCGCCATCTCGCCCAGCGGCCTGGCGCTGCTGCCGGCTGAGCGTTACCGCGTCGGCACCGACATCGCCGAGCCCGGCGCCATCTTGCTGCGCAGCGCCGACCTGCACACCCGCGCCATCCCGGCCAGCGTGGTCGCCGTGGGACGCGCCGGCGCGGGCACCAACAACATCCCGGTGGCGGCCCTCACCACACGCGGCGTGCCGGTGTTCAACACGCCCGGTGCCAACGCCGGCGCGGTGAAGGAACTGGTGCTCGCCGGCATGCTGCTGGCCGCGCGCAACCTGGCCCCGGCGCTGCGTTTTGTGGCCAGTCTGGACACCACATCGCCCGACCTCGACAAGACCGTGGAAGACGGCAAGAAGGCCTTTGCCGGGCGCGAGCTGCAGGGCCACACGCTGGGCATCGTCGGCCTGGGCAAGATCGGCTGCCTGGTGGCCGACACCGCCATCAAGCTGGGCATGCGAGTGCTGGGCTTTGACCCCGACATCACGGTCGACGCCGCCTGGAGCCTGCCGGCCCAGGTGCGGCGCGCCGCCAGCGTCAACGAGGTGCTGCGCCAGTCCGACTTCGTCAGCCTGCACGTGCCGCTGCTGCCGGCCACACGCCACCTCGTCGGCGCCGGCAACGTGGGCCTGATGCGCCCGGGCGCAGCGTTGCTGAACTTCAGCCGCGACGGCGTGGTCGACAACCAGGCCGTGCTCGACGCGCTGAACAACGGCACGCTCGGCCACTACGTGTGCGACTTCCCCAGCGCCGAGCTGTACGGCCACGCCCGCGTGGTGGCGCTGCCCCACTTGGGCGCCAGCACCCGCGAGGCCGAGGAGAACTGCGCCGTGATGGTCGTGGAGCAACTGCGCGACTATCTTGAGCACGGCAACATCAGCAATGCCGTCAACTTTCCCGCCGTGCACATGGCGCGCGAATCAGCCTTTCGCGTGGCCATCGCCAACGCCAACGTGCCCAACATGCTGGCGCAGATTTCCGCGGCCATGGCGCATGCCGGCTTGAACATCCACAACATGGTCAACAAGTCGCGCGGCGAGATGGCCTACACGCTGGTGGACGTGGAAAGCGCCGTCGCACCCGAGGTGCTGGCCGCGCTGGCCGGCATAGAAGGTGTGCTGGCCGTGCGCTACCTGCCTGAAAGCGGGCGCTGAGCCGTGGGCCGGCTTTACATAGGCCGATCAACGAAAACCCGGGTTGGCGCGTTAACTTCAGGCTGTCGCGCGCGCGACGCCCCGCCGACTTCACGGAAATGCACCATGAGCACCATGACCAAGAGCCCGCTACGCCGACTCACCACCCTGGCCCTGCTGGCCGCTTGCAGCACCGGCGCGGGGGCCACCGAGTTCGGCACCGTGATCTCGTCGACACCGGTTGTGGCCTCGGTGGCCGTGCCGCAGCGCCAATGCACCGAAGAGCAATGGGTCTACCCCCAGCGCAGCAGCGGCGCGGGCGCGCTCATAGGCGCCCTTGCCGGCGCCGCGCTGGGCAGCCACATCGGCTCCGGCTCGGGCCGGGCTGCTGCCACCGCGTTGGGATTCGTGGCCGGATCGGCCATCGGTGAAGGTGTCGAGACCGAAGGCACACCCGCCCCCACCCAGACCGTTCAGCGCTGCCGCACCGTGACCAGGCTGCAGACACGCACCATCGGCTACGACGTGGTCTACGAGTACCAGGGCGTGCAGCGCACGGCGCGGCTGGCGCAAGAACCCGGCGAGCGCATCGCGCTGGACGTGGCCCCGGTGGGGCAACTGCCGCCGCCGCGCTGGTCCGGCAACACCGTGGCAGCTGCACCACCCCCCGTCATCGTTGAAGAGTACGACAGCCACCGCCCACCGCCGCGCGTCGTCTACGTGCAGCCCGACTACCGGCCCGCGCCGGCCTACGCCTACGGCTGGCCCTACACCACCATCGGCCTGGGCGTGGTCATCGGCGCTGGCCGTGACCGGTGGGCGCACGGGCCGCATCGCCGCCACAGTCGCTGAAGGCATACGCTGACCCACGCGCGTCAGCGCCCGGCCGCCCCCGGCTGCATCAGCAACTGCGCCACCACCGACACCGCCAGCACCTCGGGTTGCTTGCCGGGCAGGCCGGGCAGACCGATGGGGCAGACCATGCGTGCCAGCAGCTCGGCGGGCACGCCACGATCGGTCAGGCGGTGTTCGAAGCGCGCGCGTTTGGTCTGGCTGCCGATGAGTCCGAAAAAGCCGAAGTCGCCACGCGCCAGGATGGCCTGGCTGATGGCCAGGTCAAGCTCGTGGCTGTGGGTCAGCACCAGGTAGAAGCCGCAGGGTGCGGCGCACGCCACCTCGGCTTGCACGGGTTCGGCGCAGACCTGTTCGATGTGCGCCGGCAGCGGGCCGCTGGGGAATTCATCCTCGCGCTCGTCGATCCAGCGCACCCGGCAATCGATGCCGCGCAGCAGGTGCACGATGGCCCGGCCGACATGGCCCGCGCCGTACAGCTGGAGGTCGAACAGCGCCGTCGGCATCTGCCAGTGCTGGGGGTCGCAGTCAGCCAGCGCGGTGTAGCGCAGCGTGATCGTGCCGCCGCAGCATTGGCCCAGGCTGGGGCCCAAAGCCACCGCTTGTTCTTGCGCGGCGCCGCCCCGGGCCAGCAGCTCGCGTGCGGTGTTGATGGCCTGCAGTTCGAGGTGCCCGCCGCCGATGGTGCCCAGCACCTGGTGGGCGGCCACCAGCATGCGGGTGCCGGCATCGCGCGGCACCGAGCCGCGGGCGGCGAGCACCTCCACCACGGTGGCCGGTTGCGCGGCCGCTTGCCAGCGCAGCGCGGCCTCGCGGATCGCCGATGGCGTCATGGGCCGCGCCGCACGGCGCTGACTGCGGTGACGGCGCGCAGCACCGCCTCGGGCGTTGCCGGCGCTTGCAGGGGCGGGTCCATGCGGTGCCCGCCGACGGCCGAGATGGCGTCGCGGATGGCAAAGAACACCGAAAACGACAGCAGCAGCGGGGGTTCGCCCACGGCCTTGCTGCGGTGGATGCTGTCTTGCACGTTGGGGCGGTTGAACAAAGCCACGTTGAAGACCGGCGGGCAATCGTTGGCGGTGGGGATCTTGTAGGTGCTGGGCGCGTGGGTCAGCAGCAGGCCGGCCTGGGGCGTGCCGTCGGCCGGGTGCCACACCAGTTCTTCCATGGTCAACCAGCCCATGCCCTGGATGAAAGCGCCTTCGATCTGTCCGATGTCCACGGCAGGGTTCAGCGAGGTCCCGGCGTCTTGCAGCACGTCGGCGCGCAGCAGCCTGAACTCGCCGCTGAGCGTATCCACCAGCACCTCGCTCACCGCCGCGCCGTAAGCGAAGTAGTAGAAGGGATGGCCCTGCATGGTCTGGCGGTTCCAGTGCAGGCCGGGCGTGGCGTAGAAGCCGTCGCTCCACAACTGCACGCGCGCCAGGTAGGCCGCTGCCACCACGTCGGCGAAGTGCAGCGACTGGCCGGCGACGTGGACCTGACCGTCGCCAAAGCCCACCTGGCCCGCCTGCCCGCCCCAGCGCGTGGCCGCGAAGGCCGCCAGCCGCTGGCGAATCTGCCGCGCCGCGTCTTGTGCCGCCTTGCCGTTCAAGTCACTGCCCGTCGATGCGGCCGTGGCAGAGGTGTTGGCCACCTTCTGGGTGTCGGTGGCGGTGCAGCGCACCTGGGCCATGGGCAGGCCCAGTTCGTGCGCCACCACCTGCGCCACCTTGGTGTTCAGCCCCTGGCCCATTTCGGTGCCGCCGTGGTTCACCAGCACCGAGCCGTCGGTGTACACATGCACCAGCGCGCCGGCCTGATTGAGGTGCACGACGTTGAAGGAGATGCCGAACTTCAGCGGTGTCAGCGCCAGGCCTTTTTTGAGCACCGGGCTGGTGGCGTTGAAGGCGGCCACCTCGCGGCGGCGCTTTGCATAGTCGCTGCTGCGTTCGATCTCATCGACCAGTTCTTCGATGATGTTGTCGCTGAGGACCTGGCCGTAGGGCGTGACGTTGTTCGTGTCCTGGCCATAGAAGTTGAGGCGGCGCACCGCCAGCGGATCAAGGCCGAGCTGGCGCGCCACCGAGTCGAGCAGGCTCTCCACCGCGATGGCGCCCTGCGGGCCGCCGAAGCCGCGAAACGCCGTGTTGCTCTGCGTATTCGTCTTGCCCGAGTAGCCGTGCAGGGCCACGTTCGGTAGCCAGTAGGCGTTGTCGACGTGGCACAGCGCGCGTGTCATCACCGGGCCCGACAGGTCGGCCGAGTGGCCGGCGCGCGAGACCATGCTCAGCTCAACACCCAGGATGCGACCCTCGTCGTCGAAACCCGCCTGCAATTCGTAGTGAAAGCAGTGGCGCCGGCCGGTGACGAGAAAGTCGTCGTCGCGGTCCACGCGCAGCTTCACCGGGCGCTGCAAGCGCGCTGCGGCCACGGCGGCCACGCAGGCGAACTGCGCCGACTGCGATTCCTTGCCGCCAAATCCGCCGCCCATGCGCCGGCACTCCACCTGCACCGCGTGCGCCGGACGCTGCAGCGCGTGGGCCACGTGGTGCTGCATCTCGCTGGGGTGCTGGGTGGAGCAGAACACCTTCATGCCGCCGTCTTCGGTGGGCACGGCATAGGAAATCTGGCCTTCGAGATAAAACTGCTCTTGCCCGCCGACATCGAACTGGGTGCTGATGCGGTGCGGCGCGCTCGCGATGGCGCTGCGCGCGTCGCCGCGCAGCAAGTGCATGGGCGGCACCACGTACTGCTGCGCTGCATGCGCTTGTTGCGGGCTCAGGACGGGCGGCAGCCCATCGGCCTGCACCACCTGCGCGGCCAGCGCGGCGGCGCGGCGCGCCTGCTCGCGCGTGCGCGCCACCACCGCAAACACCGGCTGGCCGCGGTAGCGCAGCACGGCGCCGGGCTCACCGGCCAGGATGGGGTCGTCAGCGACCAGCGCGCCGCAGTCGTTGCGGCCGGGGATGTGCTGCGCGCTGAAGACATCCACCACACCGGGCATGACGCGCACGCGGTCCAGCTCGATGGCACGCAGCACGCCGTGGGCCACGGGCGACAAGCCGAGTGCGGCGTGCAGCGTGCCGGACAGTTCCGGCAGGTCGTCGGTGTAGGGCGCGGCCCCGGCCACGTGCAGGTGGGCTGATTCGTGCGGCACGCCCTGCCCGGCCACACCCTTTGTGGTGACCGGCACGGCGCGGGATTCAGACATTGGCCCGTCACTGGGCTTGTTCACGGCGCCGCCCCGCGCGCCCAGACGCTTATCTGGCTCTCGGCCAGTGGGCTGTCGCTGCGCGTTTCCAGCCACAGGCGTTGGATGAGGTTTTGTGCCACCTGCAGCCGATAGGCCGCAGTGGCGCGCATGTCGCTGAGCGGCGTGAAGTCCTGGGCCAACGCGGCCATGGCCGCGTGCGCCGTGGCCTCACTCCACGGCTGACCGCGCACCGCAGCCTCGGCGGCTGGCGCGCGCTGCACGGTGGCCGCCATGCCGCCAAAGGCCCAGCGCACGTCGGCCACCACGTCGCCGTCCAGGGTGATGGCCAGGCCGGCGCAGACGGCCGAGATGTCGCAATCAAACCGCTTGCTGATCTTGTAGGCCCGCACCTGTTCGGCAGCACGCGGCAGCGGGACTGTGATCGCCTGCACGAACTCACCCGGCTCCAGGCGGTTGCGCATGTAGCCGGTGTAGAAGTTGGCCAGCGGCATCTGGCGCCGTTGCTCGCCACGGCGCAGCACCACGCTGGCGTTCAGCGCCATCAGCACCGGGGCCGAATCGCCGATGGGCGAGCCGTTGGCCACGTTGCCGCCCATGGTGCCGGCCGTGCGTATGGGCAGCGAGGCAAAACGCAGCCACACATCGCGCAGCGCCGGCCAGTGCACCACCAGGGTCTGCCAGGCGGCTTGCAGCGACGCCGCCGCGCCGATGTGCACGGCGCCGTCCACGACCTCGACGCGCTGGAGTTCCTTCACGCCGCCGATGTAGATCAGCTCGGGCAGGTCGCGGAACTGCTTGGTCACCCACAACCCCATGTCGGTGCTGCCGGCCAAGATATGTGCCTGGGGCCGCGCGGCACGCAGCGCGGCGAAGTCGGGCAGCGTGCGCGGCGCGGCATAGGCGGTGCCCAGGTGCAGCGGCGGGTCGCTGGCCAGCGCTTGCAAGGCAGCGACGACGGGCGCCCGGGCCAGCGGCACGGCGGCGGGCTCGAACATGCGCTGGCCGGCGTCCAGGATGGGCCGGTAACCGGTGCAGCGGCACAGGTTGCCCGACAAGTCGTCGGCCAACTGCTGCCGGCTGGGCACGGCGCTGGCCGACTGGTGGCGTTCGTAGCAGGCCCACAGCGACATCACAAAGCCGGGGGTGCAAAAGCCGCACTGCGAGCCATGGCAATCCACCAGGGCCTGCTGCACCGGGTGCAGGGTGTCGCCGCGCTGCAGGTCTTGCACGGTGAACAAGGCCTTGCCGTCCAGCGTGGGCACAAACTGGATGCAGGCGTTCACCGGCCGCAGCGCCAGGGCGCCGTTTTCGTCAAGCTCGCCCAGCACCACGGTGCAGGCACCGCAGTCGCCCTCGGCGCAGCCCTCCTTGGTGCCGGTGCAGTGCGCGTCCTCGCGCAGCCACTCCAGCACGGTGCGCGTGGGCGGCGGGTCGTCCAGCTGCCGCAACTGGCCTTGGTGGAAGAAGCGAACGGGGCGGGAGTTCATGGGGGCAGGCTCGACCTCGGATGTGGGCTGCGTCGACGTGAAGGCCCGCACGCTGCGTTGGCGTTGAGTCTATCGGGGCGGCGCCAGGAATGCCGGCAACCCGGGTAACTCGTGTACACGAGGCACGTGTACACTGCACCGGCGACATCCACGGGAGTTCAGCGATGAAAAACGTGACCCTCAGCGCCGACGCAGCGCTCATCGACGCAGCCCGGCGCCGTGCAGCCGCTGACCAGACCACACTGAACGAAGCCTTCCGCCACTGGCTGGCCGACTACGCCCACTCACGCGAACGCATGCAGCGCTATGACGATGTCATGTCCCAGCTTCGTGGCAGCGTTCGTGTCGGCCGCTCGTTGACGCGGGACCAGCGCCATGAGCGCTGAGGCCTTCTACGACACCAACATCTTCGTCTACCAGTTGGACGCCACCGACAAGCGCAAGCACAAGGTGGCCGAGGCCCTGGTGCGCAGCGCGCTGGCCGACGAGTCGGTCTGCATCAGCTTTCAGGTGGTGCAGGAGTGCCTGAACACGGTGCTGCGCAAGGCCGCGGTGGCGATGGAACCCACCCAGGCCCGGCAGTACCTGGACCTGGTACTGCTGCCGCTGATGAAGGTGGGCGCGTCGCCGGCGCTGTACCAACGCGCGCTGGACGTGCAGGAGCGCTGGCGTTTTGGCTTCTACGACTCCATGATCGTCGCCGCCGCGCTGTCCGCAGGTTGCACGCGCTTGCTCACAGAAGACTTGCAGCACGGCCAGCGTATCGAGTCGCTGACGGTCGAAAACCCGTTCCTGCGCTGACAAGACCCCGCATGCGCCGGCTTGCCATCCGCGCCGATCTGCTGGACTTCACCGGCACGCCACCCTGGGCCAGCACGGACTTGACCAGCGTGCGCTGGCGGCCGGACCACTGGTTGTTGATCGAAGGCGAGCGCATCAAAGGCGTCCTGCCCGGCGACCAGGCGCCCGGCGACGACTGGCAGCACAGCGACCAGCGCGGCCGGCTTGTGATGCCCGGGTTTGTCGACACCCACGTGCACTGCCCGCAACTGGACGTGATTGCCAGCCACGGCCGCGGCCTGCTGGACTGGCTGCAGACCTACACCTTCCCGGCCGAGCAACGCTTTGCCGACCCCGCCGTGGCTGCTGAGGGTGCGGCGCGCTTTCTTGATGCACTGCTGGCCCACGGCACCACCGCCGCCGTCGTCTTCCCAACCGTGCACGCCGTGTCGGCGATGGCCTTGTTCGAGGCCGCCACAGTTCGCGGCATGCGGCTGATCACCGGCAAGGTGCTGATGGACCGCCACGCACCTGAGGGCCTGCGCGACACGCCCGACCCGCGCGACGCCCAGCGCGATTGCGAGTCGCTCATCCAGCGCTGGCACGCCCGGGGCCGCAGCGCCTATGCCGTCACTGTGCGCTTTGCCGTCACCAGCACGCCGGCGCAACTGGCCATGGCCGGCGCACTGCTGGCGCGGCATGCGGGCCTGTACATGCAGACCCACCTGGCCGAGAACCGCGACGAGGTGCGCTGGGTGGCCGAACTGTTCCCGCAAGCGCGCAGCTACCTCGACGTGTACGACCAGGCCGGGCTGCTCAAGGAGCGTGCCGTGTTGGCACACGGCATCTGGCTGGATGCGCAAGACCGCGCACGGCTGCGCGACTGCGGTGCACAGATCGCCTTCTGCCCCAGCAGCAACCTGTTCCTGGGCAGTGGGCTGTTCGACTGGCCGGCAGCCACCGAGGCCGGCCTGCGCGTGTCGCTGGCCACCGACGTGGGTGGCGGCACCAGCCTGTCGATGCTGCGCACTGCCGCCGAGGCCTACAAGGTGGTCGCCCTGCAGGGCCACGGGGTCGGCAGCCAGCTCAGCGCCTGGACGGCATTGCACGCCGCCACCCTGGGCGCCGCCCAGGGGCTGGGGCTGGGCCACGAAATGGGCCACCTGGGCGCCGGTGCCCTGGCTGATGTGGCGATCTGGGACTGGGCCGGGGGCCCCGTGGCCGAACACCGCGACGCCGTCGCCCGCGGCCTGGTGCCCGGCCTGCCCGCGCAAGAGCTGCATGCCCGCGTCTTCGCCTGGATGCTGCTGGGTGATGAGCGCAACCTGCACCAAACCTATGTGGCCGGGCGCTGCGTTCACGACCGCGACCGGGCTGGCGGCACTACGCACTGCTTGACACGCTGACCACGGACCACAAGTTCCCGCCGCGGCGTGAACTTCTGCCCCTGACGCGTGCAGGGCCGGGGGCCCGGCGACATGCCGTTGACGAGTCGCCCACTTTGCACCCGCGCCGGGCCACCGGCGCGCCGGGGCCGCTGCGCACAGCAGGTGCCGGCGGCCCGTTTTCTTGCGGGCGACAT
>JANOLY010000457.1:0-9486 GCA_031420055.1 Burkholderiales bacterium
CTTTCGTGCGCTGCGCGCGGCTGGCGCGCGAGGCCGGCTATGACGGCGTCGAGGTGATGGGCAGCGAGGGCTACTTCATCAACCAGTTCCTCGTCACCCACACCAACCACCGCAGCGACCGCTGGGGCGGTGAGTACGCCGGCCGCTCGCGCCTGGCGGTGGAGGTGGTGCGCCGCGTGCGCGAGGCGGTGGGTGCGGACTTCATCCTCATCTACCGCATCAGCCTCATCGACCTCATCCCCGACGGCAGTTCCTGGCCCGAGGTGCTGCAACTCGCCCGCGCCGTCACCGCCGCCGGCGCCAGCATCCTCAACACCGGCATCGGCTGGCACGAGGCGCGGGTGCCGACGATTGCCACCAGCGTGCCACGCGCCGCCTTTGCGTGGGTGACAAAGAAGCTGCGCACGGCCCTGCGTGCCGAGGGCAACTTCATCCCCGTGGTCACCAGCAACCGGCTGAACATGCCCGAAGTCGCCGAGGCTGTGCTGGCCGACGGCAACGCCGATCTGGTCAGCCTGGCGCGGCCCTTCCTGGCCGATGCCGACTTCGTGGCCAAGGCGCATGCCGGGCGGCGCGACGAGATCAACACCTGCATCGCCTGCAACCAGGCCTGCCTGGACCACGCCTTTCAGAACCGCATCGCCAGTTGTCTCGTGAACCCGCGTGCCTGCCACGAGACCGAGCTGGTGATCACGCTCGTCAAGGCGCGACAGAAGATGGCCGTGGTGGGCGCAGGCCCAGCGGGCCTTGCAGCGGCGTGCACACTGGCCGAGCGCGGCTTTGAGGTGCACTTGTTCGACAGCGCGGCGCGCATAGGCGGCCAGTTCAACCTGGCCAAGACGATTCCCGGCAAGGAAGAGTTCGAAGAAACGCTGCGCTACTTCGGCACCCGCTTGGCCACCACCGGCGTAGTGCTGCACCTGGGCCGGCGCGCCACGGCCGACAAACTGGCCGCAGGTGGCTTTGCCCAGGTGCTGCTGGCCACCGGCGTGACACCGCGCGACCCACGCATCCCCGGGCAGGACCACCCCGCCGTGCTGAGCTACCTCGACGTGCTGCTGCACAAGAAACCCGTGGGCCAGCGCGTGGGCATCGTCGGCGCCGGTGGCATCGGCTTCGATGTGGCCGAGTACCTGGCCCACGGCGCCGACCTCGGCCATGCCTCGACCAGCACCGACCTCATCGCCTGGCTGCGGGAATGGGGCGTGGCCGACCCCGAAGCCCACCGTGGCGGCGTGGTGCCGGCGCGGCCCGCGCCGGCGGCACGCGAGGTGACGATGCTGCAGCGCAAGCCTGGCAAGCACGGCGCCGGCCTGGGCAAGACCACCGGCTGGATCCACCGTGCGGCGCTGAAGATGAAGCAGGTGCAGATGCTGGCCGGCGTCAACTACGAACGCATCGCACCCAGTGCCACAGGCATCGGCCTGTTCGTCACCTTCGGCCCCAAACGCCAGGACGGCACGGTGCTGGAGTTCGACACCCTGGTGCTGTGCGCCGGGCAAGAGCCGCTGCGCGAACTGCAGGCGCCGCTGGTCGCGGCCGGGGTGAAGGTGCACCTCATCGGCGGGGCGCAAGAGGCGGGCGAACTCGACGCCAAGCGCGCCATCGACCAGGGCACGCGGCTGGCGGCGGGGCTTTGAGGTGGCGATGAATCGGCACTGAGGCGGCTCAGACGCGGCGCTGAGGCGACCCAGGCGCGACTTCGGGGCCGCTCAGTGCGCCTCGATGCGGATGTCGGGCTGCCAGTCGGCAAGCTGCAGGTCCAGCCAGATCGCCAGCGGCAGGGTTGCCGCGACCACTTCGTCGTCGTCGTGCTCCGACACGTGCAGGCCACTCTGCAGTTCGTGGCTGGAGTCGAACCAGCCGCAGCCCAGGCAGGGCGGCTCGTCGTCAACGCCTGCGTCGCCACGAAGCGGCATGCGTGCAGACGAGCCGGCGGTGGGGGCCAGACGGGACCAGAGGCGGTTCAACAGGTTCATGGCGGGCTCCAGCTGTGCACCCCGGGTGCCGGGCTGCATGACGCCATGGTCGGCGGGCGGGGGTTCGTCCGCCATCACCCGGATGTCGTCGCCGCGGGGGCCCGCTACCGGGGGAACGCGGCCGCCCCCCGGCCGGGGGGGCGGCCGTGTCACCATGCAGGTCATGTGTGGCCGCTATGTCGTTGCCTATGACCCGCAGACCCTGGTCGCAGGGTTCAGTCTGACGCGGGTGACTCCCTTCCCGCGGCGCTGGAACGTTACGCCGCAGTCGGCCGTGCCGGTGGTGCACGAGACCAAAGAGGGCGAACGTGTCGCTGAGCTGATGCGCTGGGGCTTGGTGCCACATTGGGCCAAGGACCTGTCCATAGGCCACAAGCTGAACAACGCGCGCGCCGAGACCGTCGCCGAGAAGCCGTCGTTCCGCCAGGCGCTGCGGCGGCGGCGATGCATCCTGCCGGCCAGCGGTTTTTATGAGTGGCAGGCCACGGCAGACGGCAAGCAGCCCTGGTACATCAGTGCCAGCAACGGCGCGCCGCTGGCCATGGCCGGCTTGTTCGAGGCCTGGCGGCCTGACGACACAGCGGAGTGGTTGCTCACGTGCTGCGTCGTCACCACCGAGCCGAACGCGCTGATGGGACCCATCCACGACCGCATGCCGGTGATGCTGGCGCAGGCCGATTGGGCCGCCTGGTTGGACCGCAGCGTGCAAGACGCCGCCGCCGTGGCGCCGCTGCTGCGCCCCTGCCCGGCGGACTGGCTGCAGGCCTGGCCGGTTTCACGCGCCGTCAGCCGCGGCACGGCCGAGGGCGAGGCGCTGATCGATCCGCTGCACAAATGACACCCGCTGCAGCCTGTTCTGCGTGTCTGAACCGTATTGCCCCCAGGCGCCTGGGCGGCAGAAAGGTAGTCCCTGGTGACGTGGGGCTCGTTTGATTGTTGAACCTGCTTGGCCATCAGCGAGCGCCCCTGCGAACCGCAGCAAGCGCCGCTGCAGGACGGGCTGCCCCGTGGGCACCTGCCTTGCTTCATCAGCGACACAGTTGACTACACTTCCGCTGGCTCGGCCCGAGGCCTGTTCCACCACCCCGCGCCCTTCGTGGAGACCAATTTGCTGATCACCGCCGTCGTCATCTACGTCGCCATCACCATCGTCATCGGCTTGTTGGCCGCACGCCGCGTGCACAACGCCAAGGACTACATGGTGGCCGGCCGTTCGCTGCCGCTGTACATGAACGTGGCCACGGTGTTTGCCACCTGGTTCGGCGCCGAGACGGTGCTGTCGGTGTCGGCCACCTTTGCCAAGGACGGCCTGTCCGGCATCCCGGGCGACCCCTTCGGCGCCAGCCTGTGCCTGGTGCTGGCCGCGCTGCTGTTTGCCAAGCTGTTCTACCGCATGAACCTGCTGACCATCGGCGACTTCTACAAGCAGCGCTACGGCAAGGGCGTGGAGGTGCTGACCAGCCTGGCCATCGTCGGCTCGTACCTGGGCTGGACATCGGCGCAGATGACGGCGCTGGGGCTGGTGATCCACGTGCTCAGCGGCGGCGCGCTCGACCTCAACACCGCCATCTTCATCGGCGCGGCCGTGGTGGTGGTCTACACGATCTTCGGCGGCATGTGGTCGGTGGCCTTCACCGACCTGCTCCAGACCATCGTCATCCTGGTCGGCCTGACGCTGGTGGCCGTGCTCGTGGGTGACCTGGCCGGCGGCGCCGGCAAGGTGCTGTCGCAGGCGGCCGCCGATGGCAAGTTCAACTGGATGCCCGAGGACGCCAGGGGCTGGTGGGTGATGGCCGGCGCCTTCTTCGCCTTCGCTTTCGGTTCGGTGCCGCAGCAAGACGTGTTCCAGCGCATGACCAGCGCCAAGGACGAGGATACCGCCGTGCGCGGCACCCTGCTGGGCGGGCTGATCTACTTCTGCTTCGCCTTCGTGCCCATCTTCATCGCCTACGCGGCGATCGTCACCGACCCCGGACTGGCCAAGCTCTTCGGCACCGACGACGCGCGGGAGATCCAACGCATCCTGCCCGACCTGGTGCTGGGCAAGATGCCGCTGTGGGCGCAGGTGATGTTCTTCGGCGCGCTGCTGTCAGCCATCCTGTCCACCGCCAGCGGTGCGCTGCTGGCACCGACCTCGCTGTTCACCGAGAACGTGCTGCGCCCCTTCGTGCCGCGCATGAGCGACCGGCAGTTCCTGCTGACACTGCGCATCGTGCTGGTCACCTTCACGGCCTGCGCGCTGCTGTTCGCGGTCAACAGCAAGAGCACCATGTACGAGATGGTGCAAAACGCCTACAACGTGACGCTGGCCGGCGCCTTCGTGCCACTGGTGGCCGGCGCCTACTGGAAGCGGGCCACCACCCAGGGTGCGCTGTTGTCGATCTTGATGGGCATCGGCTGCTGGCTCGGCGCGGCCAACCTGGCGCCCGACACGCTGGTGCCCGCCAACCTGATCGGGTTGGCGGCATCCCTGGTCGGCATGCTGGTGGGCTCGCTGGCGCCCCAGATCGTGGCCAACAAGGGTCACTCGATCGCCACCGCGCTGCGGCACGCGCAGCACACGGCGCACGCGCATACCGCGGCGGCCCGCACTGGCGCCGGTAGCTCGCACGGCCGGACTCACGGCTGACCGCGCCGGGGCCAGCCCCGCGGGGGCGGTGCAACGCCGCAGAGATCACGCTGTTCAAGTCGGTGGGCATGGCACCGGACGACCTGGCCGCTGCGGCGTTGGCGTTGGACCAAGCTGATAATGCGGCCCCCACCCGCCAACCGCCCGCCCATGTTCAAGTACGTCGTCCTGCCCGTTGTCGTTGTTGCCGCCCTGCTGGGTGCCTACCTGTGGGCTGCGCTGAGCTGGAGTTTTTCCAGCGGCGAGCGCGCCGGCTGGGTGCAAAAGCTGTCGAACAAGGGCTGGATCTGCAAGACCTGGGAAGGCGAGCTGGCGTTGGTGTCGGTGCCCGGCACCACGCCCGAAAAATTCAGCTTCACCATCTGGAACGACGCCGTCGCCGTCAAGGTCACGCAAGCCATGGGCAAGCGCGTGGCGCTGCACTACGAAGAAAAAGTCGGCCTGCCCGGCAGCTGTTTCGGCGATACCCGGCATTACGTGACTGGCGTGACGGTGAGCGAAGAGATTCCGCTGGCCCCCGGCATCACGGTACACACGGCGCCGGCCGCACCGGCCGCACCGGCCGTGTCGGCGCCGCGCTGAGCGGCGCCGCGCGAACCGTCTACTTGCTGTACCAGACGATCTTCTTGCGCGAGCCGACCCAGGCGTCGTAGTTCGCCGCGAACAGGTCCTCGATGCGGTTGCGCTTGACCTTGAAGGTCGGCGTGATGAGGTCGTTGTCCACCGTCCAGGCCTCGGTCATCAGCACCAGGCAGTCGAGCTGCTCGTGCGGGTCCAGGGTGTCGTTGACCTTCTTCAGGTGCGCGGCGAGCGAGGACTCGAGCTCGGCCTTGCCGGCGGCGTTGCCGGCCTTCTTGGCCGCATCGATGTTGAGCATCATCAGCGCCAGCGGCTGGCCCAGGTTGGCGCCAGTCACGCAGCAGGCCTCGATGGCGTTGTTCATCACCAGCTTGTCTTCGATGGGCGCGGGCGCCACGTACTTGCCCTTGCTGGTCTTGAACAAGTCCTTCACGCGGCCGGTGATGCGCAGGTTGCCCTCGCCGTCCAGCGCGCCCTTGTCACCGGTGTGCAGCCACCCGTCTTCGGTCATGGCCTGGCGGGTCAGTTCGGGTACTTTGTAGTAGCCCAGCATGGTGCAAGGCGACTTGACCTGGATCTCGCTGGTGACCGGGTCCAGGCGGCTTTGCACGCCGTCGTAGGGCAGGCCCACGGTGCCCGGGCGCTGCTTGCCGGGCAGGGTGGCGTGGCTCAGGCCGCAGTTTTCGGTCATGCCGTAGACCTCGACCAGGTCCAGGCCGAGCTTGTTGTACCAGCGCAGCAGCTCCTGCGGCATGGGCGCGGCACCGCCGGCGGCGAACTTGCATTCCTGCAGGCCCAGCGCGGTGAGGATCTTCTTGCGCACGATGCCGCCCAGGATGGGGATCTTGAGCAGGCGGTCGAGCTTGGCCGGTGGCATCTTGGCGCCTATGCCTTGCTGGAACTTCACCCACAGCCGCGGCACCGAGAAGAACACCGTCGGCCGCGCGCGCTGCAGGTCCAGCGTGAAGGTCTCCAGGCTCTCGGCAAAGTACACGTGCATGCCGGTGGCCAGCTGGCCGTGCTCGACCAGGGCGCGCTCAGCCACATGGCTCAGCGGCAGGTAGCTCAGCATGCGGGCGTTGCTGTGCAGGGCCGTGACGCGCTTCATGCCCGTCTGCACCGCCCAGGCAAAGGTGGCAAAGCTGTGCATCACGCCCTTGGGCGCGCCGGTGGTGCCCGAGGTGTACATGATGGTCGACATCTCGTCGGCGTCGCGCACCGGGTTGCCCGCCAGCGGCGCGGTCTTGGCAATGATGTCGTCCCACTTCGGGTAGCTGGCCAGCGCGTCGTCGGGCGCCAATGGCAAGGCGATGCAGGCCAGACCCTCGGGGATGCCGGGCTTCATGCCCTTCCAGCCGTCGAGCTTGCCCACGAACAGCAGCTTGGCCTCGCTGTGGTCGAGGATCTGGCGTATGGTGCCCGCCGCCAGCGTGGGGTACAGCGGCACCGACACAAAGCCGGCCAGCCAGATGGCCCAGTCGCTCATCAGCCACTGCGCCGTGTTCTTGGACAAGATGGCCACGCGCGAGCCGGCCGGCAGGGAGAGGCTTTGCAGGTGAGCGGCCATGCGGCGGGTCTGGTCCAGGACCTCGCGCCAGGTGTAGTCGCGCACCGCGCCGCCGCCCAGCGGCTGGGTCAGCGCGACGCGGTCGGGGGTGGTCGTCTCCCAGTGGTACAGGCGCTGCAGGGCAAGTGTTTCGGGCGCGACGGTGGTGGCCATGATGGGCGGAGCCCGCGGACGGGCCGGAGTCGAAGGAGCTCCGGAGCGTACTCAAGGCCGGTTCGCACTGGAAGCAGGACTTCCCGCAGACCCCGCCGGCCGGCCCGAGCACCGCGCTAGCGACCGTTGGCCTGGGCCTCGGACAACTGATCCTCGACCTGGCGCAAGGCGCGCACGACCAGGGTCACATCCAGCTGGGCTTGCGGCGCCACGATCTCGGCGGTGTCGTCCAGAGTCTGGGGCGTGTGGTCCAGGGTATGTACCAACACCGACAAGGCACAGATGGCGCGCCGCCCGGCGGCGTCGGGCAGGCGCAAGCTGGCCTGGGCTGCGACGTGGTGGCGCACGCTGGCCACCGCCGCCGCACCCAGACCCCAGCTTTCGCACAGCGCGGCACCCAGCGCGTCGTGGCTGACGCCGAAACCGGTGCGCTCCAGCAGACACAGTTCGCCGTCGTCGGCGGCGGCCCGCAGCATCGCCCGGTAGTGGTCCGGGGCGTGGCGAAACAGTACCGCCTTGCCGCATTCCTCGAACAAACCGGCCGAGTGCGCAGCCCAGGCGTCCAGCGACAGCCGCGTAGCCAGCCGCCCCATTAGCAGGCCCCGGCGGGTCGCGCGCTGCCAAACAGGCTCGAGCTCGGCCGCCGGCGCAAACGCTGCGCGCAGGCCCTTCTCGAAAGTGATGGCCGCGACCTCGTTCACGCCCAGGTAGGTGGCCGCCTGGCCGACGCTCTGCACGCGGCCCTTGAGCCCGTAGAGCGACGAGTTCACGGCCTTCATCACGGCCGCGGCCAGGGCCATGTCGGCCTCGATCAGCTCGGCGACCGCGACCAGGTTCACCTCGTCCTCGGCCAGCAGCAGCGACAGCTTCACGAGCGCCTGCGGCTGCGACGGGATGTCGATGTCGAGCGTGCGCAATTCGGGGTTGACGGGCATGGCGGTGACCTGGCAATGAGCGAGCCTGCCCGCCCATGCTAGGGCGGCGCCGGCCGCCGGCAACGATCCAGCAGGGGCCTGATCACCGTCCAATTTGACCTTGACGACCGCGCCAAACCCAAGAAAAAGGCGCCGACATTGCGGCGCCCTGGAACGGGCCGGCTTGGTGCCGGCCTCGGGTCGGGTTCCCGTCGTTAGCGGGTTGGTGTGTCGTCTCCTCCGGCCCCCGTCGGCGCGAGCACCTGAACTGCCAGGTGCAGCGCCGTGTGAGTCGGGCGAATCTAGCCGCGCCGTGGGATGCAGCCATCCGGACTAACCCGCCGACACCCGCGCTCAGTGTGCGACGTGGCTGGCCAATATTGGAAACAGCTTCACCAGGCCGTCGGCCAGCAGCTCCACGGCCATGGCTGCCAGCATCAGGCCCATCAGGCGCGTCATCACGTTGATGCCGGTGCGCCCCAGCACCTTGGCGATGCGGCCCGAGGCCGAAAAGACGGCGTAGGTGACCAGTCCGATCACCACGCCATACAGCACCAGCACCCCCAGCTGCCACAGGAAGCGCGTCTTCTCGGCGTAGATGACGATGGTGGAGATCGTCGCCGGGCCGGTGAGCAGCGGTATCGCCAGCGGCACCACGGCGATGCTGGCCCCGGTGTCGATCTTCTCGGCGCCTTCGCTCAGGTCGCCCGGCTTGCTCTCTGCGGGCTGCGCATTCAGCATGGCCAGCGAGCTGATCAGCAGCAAGATTCCGCCGCCGACCTGGAACGAGGCGATGGAGATGCCGAAGAACTCGATGATCTTCAGCCCGGCCAGGGCACTGACAGCGATGACCACAAACACCGTGAACGCGCTGATGCGGATGGTGCGACGGCGCTGCTCGCTGCTCAGAGTCTGTGTGAAGTGGATGAAAAACGGCACCACCCCGATCGGGTTGACGATGGCCAGAAGCGCGAACAAGGGCTTGAGCAGATCCATCGCCCGATGGTAGTGACTCTGCAGCAGTGCCCGCCCCCGGTCGGCGCCGCCGCGTCCACACGGCTCGGGTTAACCCGTTGGCGCCACAAAACAACACCGTCGCGCGCAGCGCCGTGCGCTTGGCGCCGGGGGAACTCCATAATACGGAGTCTGTGTCCGGAAGCCCCATCTCTAGCTTGATTGGTTCTCGCAGGGTTGAAGCTCCACATGGTTTTTCAGAATCTTGATTGAGGGCTCCCCCGTGGGAAACAAACTGTACGTAGGTAATCTGGCTTATTCGGTGCGCGACGAGTCGCTCCAAGAGTCGTTCGGGCAATTCGGAACCGTCACGTCCGCCAAGGTCATGATGGACCGCGACACCGGTCGTTCCAAGGGTTTCGGCTTTGTCGAGATGGGCTCGGACGCCGAGGCCCAAGCGGCCATCAACGGCATGAACGGCCAGGCGCTCGAAGGCCGCGCCATCGTGGTCAACGAAGCGCGCCCCCGTGAAGAGCGGCCGGGCGGCTTTGGTGGCGGCGGCGGCGGCAGCCGTGGCGGATATGGCGGCGGCGGCAGCAGTGGTGGTGGTGGCGGCTACGGTGGCGGCGGCGGCAGCGGCGGGGGTGCAGGTGGCGGCGGAGGTCGCAGCCCGTACGGCGGCGGCGGGGGTGGCGGCGGCAGGGGTGGTCG
>JANOLY010000458.1:0-1986 GCA_031420055.1 Burkholderiales bacterium
GCCACCAATAGTACGGCACCGGGTACGCCAGGCGCTGCAGCAGGCACAGAAGCAGCATCCATGACGATCAAAACACCGGATGGTGAAGTGACCATTGATGTGAAGCAAATGGAAGCCTTCGCCAAGCAAATGCAGGATATGGCAACCCAGATGGAGAAAAACAAAAAATAGGCCACTGTCTCAGCAAACGTCTTGTGTGCGCAAGCTTGCGGGTTCGGTATCCGCTTGCTTGCTGGCGTACCAGCCACGCGCTGACATTTGAAGCACAGTGGAGTTGCCTTTAGACTGTGTTGATGACCCCGTCGAAATTTGCCGTCAAAAAAGTCGCGCCAGACCGCCTGCCCGAATTGTTGCGCCGCATGCCGAAAGCCGAGCTGCACATGCACGTTGAGGGCTCACTGGAGCCCGAGCTGATTTTTGCCATGGCGCAGCGCAATGGTGTGCAGCTGGCGTACCCCGATGTGGCGTCGCTGCGCCGCGCCTATGTGTTCGACAGCCTGCAATGCTTTCTGGACATCTACCATCAGGGCACGATGGTGCTGAAAAACGAGGTCGATTTTTACGACATGGCGCTCGCCTACCTGAAGCGTGCCGCCGCAGACAATGTGCTGCACAGCGAAATATTCTTCGATACCCAAACCCACACCGGCCACGGGCTGGACTCTGGCGTGGTCATCAATGGCCTGCACCGTGCGTGCATTGACGCCCAAGCGCAGTTCGGCATGACGGCCTCGCTTATCCTGTGTTTTTTGCGTCACCTCAGCGAAGATGAAGCCTTCGAGGCGCTGGAGCAGGCCATGCCTTACCGCGACCAGATTGTCGGCATCGGCCTGGCCTCCAGCGAGCTGGGGCACCCGCCCGAAAAGTTTGCAAAGGTGTTCGCGCGCTGCCGCGAACTGGGCTTTCGCCTCGTAGCCCATGCTGGGGAAGAAGGGCCACCCGCCTACATCTGGAGTGCGCTGGATGTGCTGAAGGTCGAGCGCATCGACCACGGCGTGCGCTGCCTGGAAGACCCTTCGCTGGTGCAGCGGCTGGCGGCCGAGCGCGTGCCGCTGACGGTGTGCCCGCTGTCGAACGTGAAGCTGTGTGTCTTCAAGACCCTGGCCGAGCACAACCTGCCGGCTTTGCTGGACGCCGGCCTGTGCGCCACCATCAACAGCGACGACCCCGCCTACTTTGGCGGTTATCTGCTGCAGAACTACAGCGAAACTTTCGACGCCCTGCCGCAACTCGGCGTGCAGCAGGCCTACGCGTTGGCGCGCAACAGCCTGGAGGCGAGCTTTGCGCCGGCGGCGGACAAGGCGCGCTGGGTGGCCGCGCTGGACGAGGTGTTCGCCAGCGCGGGCTGAGCCTCAGTCGATGAAGAAGTCGGGCATGAAGTTCGTGGTGCCCGGCACCACCGAATATTTGTCCAGGTCCGTTACGCCGTGCTGGGCCAGCAATTCATCGTCGATGAAGAAGTTGCCGGTGGTCGACTTCGATTCGCTGGTGAAGATGAGATAGGCCGCGTCGGCCAGGATCTCGGGCTTGCGGCACAGGTTCAGGTCCACGCCCGGGATCATCTGCATCGCAGCGGTGGCTATGCCCGTGCGCGGCCACAGGCTGTTGACCGCGATGCCGTGCGGGCGGAACTCACCGGCGTGGCCGAGCGTGCATTCGCTCATGCCGTACTTGGCCATCGTGTAGGCCACGTGGCCCTTGAACCAGTGCTCTTTCATGCTCAGCGGCGGGCTCATGTTCAGCACATGCGGGTTGCGGCCAGCCTTGGCACTCTTGATCAGTTCGGGCAGGCACGCCTGCGTACACGCATACGTGCCACGCACGTTGACGCCGAACATGAGGTCGAACTTCTTCATCGGCGTGGCCGGCGTCGGCGTCAGGCTGATGGCGCTGGCGTTGTTGACCAGGATGTCGATGCCGCCGAATCGTTCAACCGCCGCCGCCACAGCGGCCGCCACCGCGTTGTCGTCGCGGATGTCGGTCTGC
>JANOLY010000459.1:0-4433 GCA_031420055.1 Burkholderiales bacterium
GAGCGGCTGATGGCCCACATCCACGCCACGGCGCCCGGCATCCCGGTGATCCTGGACGCCAAGCGCGGCGACATCGGCGCCACCGCCGAGCAGTACGCGCGCGAGGCCTTCGTACGCTACGGCGCCGACGCCGTCACGCTGAGCCCCTACCTGGGCGGGGACTCGATCGAGCCCTACAAGCGCTATGACGGCCGCGGGCTGATCCTGCTGTGCCGCACGTCCAACCCGGGCGGCGCCGACTTGCAGGCCCAGGCGCTGGTGTCTGACCAAGTTGGTGGCGAGTTGCTCTATGAGCGAATTGCGCGGCTGGCTGCTGGCGAATGGGGGCGCGGCGCTGAGTTGGGCTTGGTGGTGGGTGCCACCTACCCGCGCGAAGTGGCCCGGGTGCGCGAACTGGCGCCCAGCTTGCCGCTGCTGATCCCTGGCATCGGCGCGCAGGGCGGCGACGCCACCGCCACCGTGCGCGCGGGCTGGCGGCCCGGTGGCCCCATCGTGGTGAGCTCGTCGCGCGCCGTGCTGTACGCCAGCCCGGGCGCGGACTTCGCCGCCGCAGCGCGCACCGTGGCACTGGCCACGCGGGCGCAGTTGCGTCCCGGTTCGCCCACCCACTGAGGAAGCCTGCGCATGGACCTCGCCGACGACGCCCCTGAGCTGCCCGAGCCACCGCGCCGGGTGGTTCTGCCCGCGCTGCCGGTGTCGTCGTGGGCGCTGCGCCTGTTTCTTGGAGGCATTGCATTCAGCCTGACTGTGGCCGGCCTGATGCTGGCCACCTTGCAGGCCGGCGCCCCTGGCGCGCTGGCTACGGCCGCGCTGTTCGCTGCCCTGGCCGTCGTGGCTGCCGCCTGCACGCAGCTGCCGCGCGCGGCGCTGATGCCGGCCGTGCTGGCGCTCGTGTTCCTGCTGGTGCCGGTGCTCGTGGGCAGCGCCGTTGTGCTGGGCTGGGGCCTGGCGTCACCGGCGCTGGCCACGCTGGTGCTGGCGGTGTGCCTGTTGTGCGCAGCCGCGGGCTGGCGCGTGGCACTGGCGCTGGCCTTGGTGTCGGCGTTGGCGTTGGCCGCAGTGCCCTGGCTGGGCGCGGCCGGGCCTGGCGCCGTGCTGCCGTCTGTGGCCATGCAGTTGGGCTCGCTGTGCTTGCTGCTGGCCGCGGGCCTGGCCGCGGGCGTGGTGATGTGGCGGGCCTCGGCCAGCGGCCTGTGGGCCGCCCAGGCCCGCGAGCAGCGCTACCGCAGCCTGTTGGCGCTGGCGGTGGATGCCTACTGGGAAATCGACGCCCAGTACCGGCTGGTGGCTGCGAACGTGCGCGACGAGGTGAATGCGCTGCGGCCCGATTCCGGCCTGGGCGCGGTGCCCTGGGAGCTGCCGCGGTTCGCCTGCGAGTCCGATGCCCTGGACGCGTTGTTGGCCGACCTGGACGCGCGCCGCCCGTTTCGCGACATGGCCGTGGGCTGGGCGCGCAGCGACGGCGGCGTGCGCCAGCTGCTGCTCAGCGGTGAGCCCCGCTTCAATGAACGCGGCCTGTTCCAGGGCTACTGGGGCGTGGCCCGCGACATCACCGCCGAGAGCGTCGCCCGCGAAGCGCTGGCCGCCACCGAGATCCGCTACCAGGAACTGTTCGCGCGTATCCCCACGCCGCTGGTGCTGCATCGCCACGGGCGCGTCTTCGACGCCAACCCTGCCGCCTTGCAACTGTTTGGTGTGGCCGACCTGGACGCGATGGTGGCGCGCGACCTGCTGTCGGTCTATGAGGGCGGCGACTCGCGCGAGCGCGCACGCCGCAGCATGGACGAGCTGCAGACCCTGCCCGTGGGCTCGGCGCTGCCCGTCACCGACTACCGGCTGCTCGTGCATGGGCGCCAGGTGCGGGTGCGCACGACGGGTGTGCGCGTGCAGGCCGTGGGCGGGCCGGCGACGCTGTCGATCTATGTCGACGACACCGTGCGGCATGCGGCCGAGGAATCGGTGCGCCGCTCCGAGGCCATGCTGTCGCATCTGGTGGCCACCAGCCCTGACCTCATCACGCTGACCGAACTGGTCAGCGGTCGCTACGTGATGGTCAACCAGGCCTTCGAGCGCACCGTGGGCTACAGCGTGGCCGAGGCCAAGGGCCGCACCGCGCTGGAGCTGGGCGTGTGGAAGAGCGCCGAGGACAGCGCGCGCTTCGTCAGCCTGCTGCTCAAGGAAGGCCAGGTCAGCGACCTGCCGGTCACCTTTGTGCACAAGCACGGCGAGCCGGTGTCCATGCGGGTGTCGGCGGCGCGGCTGGTGATGGACCGGCGGGACTACGTCGTCATCAACGCCCGCGACGTGACCGAGACCGAGCGTGCCCAGCTGGAACGCGAGGCCATCCTGGCCAACGCCTCGGTCGGCATTGCCGTCACCCGCAACAGCCGCTTTGTGCTGGCCAACCGTTGCTTCGAAGAGATGTTTGGCTGGGACCCGGGTCAACTGCTGGGCCAGTCCGGCGCGGTGGTGTGGGGCACGGCCCAGGAGCATGCCGATCTGGGTGCCCAGGTGGGCCCGCAACTGGCGCGCGGCGAACCGGTGACCATCGAACGTGAGACCTGCCGCCGCGACGGCAGCCGTTTTGTGGCGCGTTTCCAGGCCCGTGCCATCGACCCGGCGCGCCCGGCATTGGGCGGCACGGTGTGGATCGTTGAAGACGTGACCGACCGGCGCCAGTTCGAACGCGCTCTGGCCCGCGCGCGCGACGACGCCGAGGCCGCCAGCCGTGCCAAGAGCGCCTTCCTGGCCAACACCAGCCACGAGCTTCGCACCCCGCTCAACGGCATGATCGGTCTGGCCCAGTTGGCACGCCAGCCCGACATCGACGAAGGTCGGCGGCGCCAGTACCTGGAGCAGATCGCCGAGAGCGCGCAGTCGCTCACCGGCATCATTTCCGACATCCTGGACCTGTCCAAGATCGAGGCCGGCCGGCTGGAGCTGGACAGCAACGCCTTCGACCTGGGCGAGTTGCTGCGTTCCTTGCACCGCACCTACAGCACGCTGGCCGCGGCGCACGGCCTGGCGCTGCGCCTGGAGATCGCCGATGACGCGCACGGCGGCCTGTACGGCCTGGTCCAGGGCGACGCGCTGCGGGTGCGCCAGATTTGCACCAACTTCCTCACCAACGCGTTGAAGTTCACCACCCAGGGCGAAGTGGTGCTTTGTGCCGCGCGCGACGGCGAGCTGGTGCGCATCGAAGTGCGCGACACCGGCAGCGGCATCGACAGCGCCACCCAGGCCCGCCTGTTCCGTCCCTTCACGCAGGCCGACGAGTCCACCACCCGCCGCTTCGGCGGCACCGGCCTGGGCCTGTCGATCTGCCGCGAGCTGGCCACACTGATGGGCGGCACGGTGGGCGTGCACAGCCAACCCGGCGCGGGCAGCACCTTCTGGGCGCAGTTGCCACTGCCGCCCGTGGCGGTGTTCGAGACCGCCGCGGCGCCGCCCCAGGAAAGTCACCTGGAAGGCGCGCGCGTGCTGCTGGTGGAGGACAACGTCGTCAACATGCTCATCGCCGTGGCCATGCTGGAACGCTGGGGCGTGCAGGTCGAACAGGCCGAAAACGGCAGCTTTGCCGTGGCCGCCGTGCAAGCCGCCGCCGACGCCGGCCGGCCCTTTGACGCGGTGCTGATGGACGTGCAGATGCCGGTGATGAGCGGCCACGAAGCCACGCGCGCGCTGCGCGCAAGCGAAGCTGGCCGTCACCTGCCCGTGATTGCGCTGACCGCGGCCGCCCTGGTGACCGAGCGCGACGAAGCCCTGGCCGCGGGCATGAACGACTTTCTCACCAAGCCGATCGATGCCGAGCGCTTGCGCAGCACCTTGGCGCGCTGGGCGGGGCGGTCAGGTTGAGAGCGGGGACGCGCCTTGACAGAACCGCTCACCACCCTGGCGCCCGAGGCCATCACGCTGCGCATCGCGGCCGTGCGCGGCCAGCGCGTGATCGTGGACGCCGACCTGGCTGCGCTCTACGGTGTGGAGACAAAGCGCTTCAATGAAGCCGTCAAGCGGAATCTGGCCAAGTTCCCGGCGGACTTCATGCTTCAGCTCAGCGCTGAAGAGTGGGCGGCTCTAAGGTCGCAATCTGCGACCTTAAACGCCGCTGGCACCGGGCGTGGCCAGCACCGCAAGTACCTGCCCTACGCCTTCACCGAACACGGTGCCATCATGGCCGCGACCATCTTGAGCAGCCCGCGCGCCATCGAGATGTCGGTGTACGTGGTGCGCGCTTTCGTGCGCATGCGCGAGCTGGCCGCCACGCACAGCGACCTGGCCAAGCGGCTGGCCGAACTCGAAGGCAAAACCGAAGCCCTGGCCATGAACCACGACACCTTCAGCCGCAACACGCGCAACCAGCTCAAGCAGGTCTTCGATGCGCTGCGCGAACTGATGGCGCCACCCGATCCGCCCAAGCGGCCGATCGGGTTCGT
>JANOLY010000460.1:0-2632 GCA_031420055.1 Burkholderiales bacterium
GATGCAGGAGTTGATAGCTGATGTTGCTGTGCTTCAAGATTGCAGAAGCCAATTGCTGTGGCATTATTTGTCGGCCACATATTCGGCATCAACCTGAGGCTCCAGCATGCCCTCATTTGCGCTCGAAGGACCAATCAGCACTGCCGGTGAAGACCGGCTCCAGCGCTCGTATCACGTCCAGGCCATCGTTGAGCTACTACTTGCCCCGGTGGCTACTGGCTTCGTCGTCTCGCTCGAAGGCTCCTGGGGCAGTGGCAAGACCTCGATACTCAACATGGTGGCACACGAACTCACGCAGGCCAAAGGGGGCATACCGGTAATCGTGCACTTCAGCCCCTGGCTGGTTGGCGACGCCAGTTCGTTAGTTCGGGAGTTTCTGAAGCAGTTATCACTGGGCATAGCTATGCCCCGCACGGGCGAGATAGCTGAGCGCGCGGACAAGCTCTTAGACGCCGCCAGGAAGATCGCAAAGTATCTTCGCTACGTCCCTGGCGTGGGGCCATTCCGCGAAGACCTGAAGGAACTCGAGGACGCCATCGGCGTGACTCAAGAGGTCGTCAAGGCGGCAGACAGCGCGGCGGCCACCTCGCGGCTGGATGTCAATGAGCGCAAGCTGGCGGTCACCGACGCCTTGGCTGCACTTGGAAGCCCGGTCATCGTTGTACTGGACGACGTAGACCGCCTTGCGCCCAAGGACGTCTACGAGGTGATTCGCTTGGTACGCGCGGTCGGCGACTTCCCGCGCGTGCGCTACATCCTCGCAATGGACCCTGCGTACGTAGAGAGCGCGCTGGAGAAAGCGGGAGTCGCTCAGCCGGCCAACTTTCTCGACAAGATCTTCCATCACCGGTTCGTAATCCCCTCGGCGTTTCCGGAACAGCTGCAACCACTACTGCTCGAGCACTTGGACGCGCTGTTGGCGAACCACCCAAAGGCCGCAGGGTGGCTGCCGCATCGCCAGCGGCTCGACGATTTGCTTGCTGAGGGGCTGTTTGAGCAGATATCCACGGTGCGGGACATCAAGGTAATCGTTAACCGGGTCCAACTGCAGGCTGCACTGATGGCCGAGGTTAATCTGGCGGATCTGGTCGCGCTGGAAACGCTGGCGATTAAAGCGCCTTCGGTGCATCGCCATATCCTACGTGCACCGGATGCCTACACAGGTGCGGCGGGCAATGGCCGTGGCGATCGTTGTGCGCCCGAGCGCCTTGAGGCCGCCGCAAAGGCACGCGAACGCGCTCTCAACGAGGTGCCCCTCGAGCTGCACGCGGCTATCACACGGACTCTGCGCAAACTCTTTCCCGAGAGTTCGACGCACTACGACGGCTCGTCCTCTTTATTGCGGTCCGTGGAGGTTGCGCAGGGGCGTCTGAGCGCGCCGTCGCGACTGCGTATCGCCGTCTCAGGGTCGATCCCGCGTGGCAATCTGGCACTGCGGCATGTGTATGCCTTCATCACGGAGCCGTCGCACCGAGACGATATCATCTTGGAGGTGTGCCAACTAAACGCGCTGGCGCGCTTCGCATGGTTGCTGACCGGCGCAATAGGCGAGCTCAAGTTCGTGAATCCGGAGGACGCCCTTGCCCATTTCGGTCGACTGCTAGACGACCCAGCATCCCAGGCGGTGCGCACGCGTGACCGTGAAACGCAGGAACTCGTACAGGGGCTATTCGAGTCCCTGCGCGTGCATGCCGAGGCCGGTGGTGACCCACTGCTGTCCGGGCAATACGGTGTGACGCAGTCGTTCATGGAAATTAAGCTGTGGCGGAACGAACCCGATAAGGCGTGCGAGGGCATGAGCTTTCGCCCAATGGCAAGCACGGGAGGTACGAGCCATAGTTCGCGTCACGAGCGTGTCGCCGAGCGTGTCGTTTACCTAGATCGGAACGCGAGCTCTGTTTGGCTAGCGTCTGTGCAGCCGCTGCTGCTATCCGGAGGGTGTGCGCACCTGGGGGACTTTCGCCGTCTCTGTGATCTCCGCAGCTTGATCCTGCACGAGAAGGCGCCCAAGCAAGACGACACGTATTCGCTGCCCGATGTCCTATGGAACGTATTGCAAAAAGACGTTGATCGCTTCGGTCGGGTGTACTACAGGTCGTACGAGTCGTGGCTGCTTGACCGTATCCCCTTATTTCGTGAGTCGCTAGCCGCGGCGCGTCAGGTAGAAACGCTGCAGCTCTACCAACGCGCCGCTCTGGCTGAAATCGAGGAAGGAATGGGTCTTGCCGTGCATGAGGACGATCTGAGCCCGGTCGATCCGGCAGACCTATTGCCCGAACCCGTCGACGACGCGTCGATCGCCGCGCTATCTGCCTATTGATCGCGGCCCCCAAGTTGCAGCACAACCGTCCTCGGAATCATCGGCTTGAGCTACATGGGGCATCTCCTCTTCGTCAATCGGCAGCCTCGGGACGCGTCACGCCAGCCGAATTGCCATTTCAGAGAGGCAGTCCCGAGTGTCCCGTCTATGCTGGGTTGTGCGAGTCGCCAACGACCGCAGCGGGCACGAAGCCGGCCGCCACAAGAGACGGCTGACGGGTAACCCATCTCATGAAATTGGGTTGCCAGGAAGCGGTCACTGCCCACCGGCAGCTTCCGCTGCATTGCAGACATTCGTTGCAGCGCATTGATC
>JANOLY010000461.1:0-5922 GCA_031420055.1 Burkholderiales bacterium
GGCGTGGGCGCGGTCATCTCCACCATCAGCCGGATGATGTGGCGCGGCGTGCGGAACTGGCCGTTCTGGCCGGCGCTGGCAATCTTGCCCAGCATGTATTCGTAGAGGTCGCCCTTGGTGTCGCGGTCATCCATCGGCACCTGGTCGATCATGTCCACCACCTTGGCCAGCAGCGCCGGCGTGGGGATGGTGAAGCGGGCGTCCTTCATGTGGTGCGCAAAGCTGCTGCCGTCGTTGCCGCTGTTGCCCACACCCGTGCGCATGAACGGGAACACATGCTCGCCCACCACGGCGTACATCTCGGCCGGCGCAAAGTTCTTGAAGCGCGACCAGCGCAGGTCCTGGTGGTCACGCCCCCGGGCGTCGGTGCCCGGCGGGTAGATGCGGCGCTCGATGGGCTGGCCCAGGCGGATGGCCTTGTTCTCTTCCAACGTGTGCAGGTCATCCAGCCGGCGCTGGAACAGCAGGTAGGTGATCTGCTCGATCACCTCGATTGGGTTGGCAATGCCGCCGGACCAGAAGGCGTTCCAGAGGGCATCGACCTGGCTGCGGAGTTCGCCTGTGAGCATGGTGGGTGGGTTGGTTTCTTGTTGAAGCGTGCGCGCCGCCTGACGATGGCGTCGATGGTATCGCCCAGGGCGGCGGGCCCGGTAGGCCAAGTGGGGCTTCAGGCCCGTCGAGCTGGACCCACGGGAGCTGCTGAACGCCTGACGGCCGGCTCAAGCCCGACGCTTGTAGACCACGAAGGCGTAGGGCAGACCGGCTGCGGTGACGGCGCCGTAGCGGGAGGTCTCGACGAACTGTGCACGGTCCCAGGGAGGGAAGAACACGTCGCCGGGCAGGTCGGCGTCAATCTCGGTCAGCACCAGTTCGTCGGCCCGCGGCAGCGCCAGGGTATAGAGCTGCGCGCCGCCGATGACGAACACACGGGGCGCTTCGGCAGTGGCGTCCACGAGGGCCAGGGCCTCGCCCAGGCTGCCCACCACCTCGGCGCCTTCGGCCTTGAACGCGGCGTCGCGGCTGAGCACCAGGTTGCGCCGGCCGGGCAGGGGGCGGAAACGCGTGGGCAGCGTGTTCCAGGTCTTGCGACCCATGATGACCGGGCAGCCCATCGTGGTGTCACGAAAGTGGCGCTGGTCGGCGGGCTCGCGGAAGAGCAGGTCGTTGTCGCGGCCGATGGCGCCGTTGCGGGCCACGGCGGCGATGAGGACGAGGCGGGTGCTCATGCAGACAGTGTGGAAGGCGCTCGTCTCGGCAGCAGCGCGCTGGCGATGGCCAGCATGATGAAGCCGGCGGCCACGAAGTCGAGCGCGCGTGGCTGTTCACCCACGATGAAGGCGGCCGACAGCGTGCCCACCAGCGGCACGGCCATGATGGCGAAGGTGCTGGCCTGCGGCGCCAGCGAACGCGCCATGCCGAACCAGATCACCTGAGCCACGCCGTAGTTGATGACGGCGCCCCAGACCAGTGACGCCCACATCGCGCCGCTGAATTGCCAGCTGGGAAAGGGCTCGAACAGCGCCGCCAATGCCCAGAAGCCCAGACTGGACAGCAACATCATCCACACCGCGATGGCCTCGGTGGGCAGCGTGAGCTTGGTGCGCCGCATCAGCACCGTGCCCAGCGCCCACGACACGGCGGCGATCTGCATCCACAGGATGCCCAGCGGCCGGCCCGCCAGAGAGTTGATCTCGTGCGCCACCAGCAAGGCCACCGCCAGGCTGCCGCAGGCCACGCTGATGACGGCACGCCGCGTGAGCCGCTCGCCGAAGAACAGGATGGACAGCAGCACCGTCCAGATCGGCATCGTGAAGCCCAGGATCGCGGCGCGGCCCGAGGCCAGTTCCTGCACACCCAGGATGGAAAACAGGTGCCAGCCCAGGATGTTGGGCACGGCCAGCGCCAGCACCGGCAACCAGGTGGCGCGCGGCAGGTGCATGGCGCTGCCGCGTACCCGGTACAGGGCATACAGCAGCAGCGCACCGCTGGTCATGGTGACGGCGCGGAAGTACAGGGGGCTGAGTTCGCGCAGCGAGAACTTCATCATCGGCCAGTTCACGCCCCACATCAACGTCAGCGCCACCAGGGCGAAGAGCTGTCGCTTTGAAATGTTCAAACCGCCACCGGCGCCGCGATGGCCGGGTGCGGGTCGTAGCCCTGCACGTCGAAGTCCTCGTATGCGTACTCGAAGATCGACGCCGGCCGGCGCTTGAGCACCAGCGCCGGCCACGGCCGCTGCTCGCGCGTGAGCTGCAGCGCCACCTGTTCCTGGTGGTTGTCGTAGATATGGCAATCCCCGCCGGTCCAGACGAAGTCGCCCACGTCCAGGTCGCACTGCTGGGCCAGCAGGTGCGTTAGCAGCGCGTAGCTGGCGATGTTGAAGGGCACGCCCAGGAACAGGTCGGCGCTGCGCTGGTAGAGCTGGCAGCTCAGCCGCCCCCGGGCAGACGGCGAGTCAGCCGGCGCCACGTAGAACTGAAAGAAGGCGTGGCAGGGCACCAGTGCCATCTTGTGCAGGTCGGCCACGTTCCAGGCGCTGACGATGATGCGCCGGCTGTCGGGGGTGGTCTTGAGCTGCTTGACGACCTCGGCGATCTGGTCGATGTGGAGCCCGTCCGGCGTGGGCCAGCTGCGCCATTGCACGCCGTACACGGGGCCCAGGTCGCCGTCGGCGCTGGCCCATTCGTTCCAGATGCGCACGCCGCGCTCTTGCAGCCAGCGCACGTTGCTGTCACCGCGCAGAAACCACAGCAGTTCCAGCGCGATGCTCTTGAAGTGCACCTTCTTGGTGGTGACGAGTGGGAAGCCTGCGCTGAGGTCAAAACGCATCTGGTGGCCGAACACGCTCTTGGTGCCGGTGCCGGTGCGGTCGGTCTTGGCCACGCCGTGTTGTTGCACGTGGCGCAGCAGGTCCTCAAAGGCGGTGTTCATGGTGTCTGTGGTCAGTAAGCGCCAAACAGCGCGTCCAAGGCGTTGTGCACTTCAGCGGCATGTTGGCGAATGTTCGCCACCGGCGTGCGCAGCTCGCTCAGGGGCACCGCGCCCAGAGCGGCGGTGTCCAGCACCAGCGGCTCGCCGCGGATCTCGACGATAGGGTGCAGACGAGCGGCACGCGGGCCGAAGACCGACTCGCGGCGCAGCGGCACGACGACGCGCGTTGCGATGCCGTTGATGTGGTCGTTCTGCACATCCAGGAAATAGGGCGTCGCTCGGCGCTCGGTCGGTTCCGGATTGGCGAAAACATCGAAGCGGGCCATGCCGGTCCCGCTCAACGGCCCTTCATGAACGTACGGTACTTTGCCAGTGGCAGGCCCTCGCGTGCTATGCGCGCGTTGTAGTGTTCGATGGCGGCGCGATTTTCCTCGTTCCAGCGTTCCCAATAGCGGCGCGTCACCTCGGCGGCCAGCAGCGTGTCGACGGTGGCCGAGACGTTCATGCCCAGCGCGCGCGCGGCCTCCAGCACACGGCTGTTCAGGGTCAGATTGGTCGCCTTCTTCGGCGCGTCTTGGAATTGCAGCATCGCAAGCTCCACGGTTGATGCGCATGAATTATGCGTGTTCCAGGGACCCGTTGTGCGTCGTCTCTTCGGTGTCGAACTGCATCGCCGCCAGCCGCGCGTACAGGCCGCCGCGCGAGACAAGTTCGTCGTGCGTGCCGATGTCCACCACGCGCCCGGCGTCCAGCACCACGATGCGGTTGGCGCGCAGCACGGTGGCCAGGCGGTGGGCGATGACCAGCGTGGTGCGGCCCTTCATCGCCGCTTCCAGGGCGGCTTGCACCATGCGCTCGCTCTCGGCGTCCAGCGCGCTGGTGGCTTCGTCCAGCAGCAGCAGCGGCGGGTTCTTCAGCATCGCGCGCGCGATGCTGATGCGCTGGCGCTGCCCGCCCGACAGGCGCACGCCGCGCTCGCCCAGGTAGGTGGCGTAGCCCTCGGGCAGGGCGGTGATGAAGTCGTGCGCGAAGGCCGCTTGCGCGGCGGCGATGACCTCGGCGTCGCTGGCCTCGGGCCGGCCGTAGCGGATGTTTTCCAGCGCGCTGGTCGAGAACACCGTGCTGTCTTGCGGCACGATGCCCACGCGGGCGCGCAGCGCGGCCAGCGAGAGGTCGCGCACCGGCACGCCGTCGAGCCGCACGCTGCCCTGCTGGGCGTCGTAGAAGCGCAGCAGCAACTGCAGCACCGTGCTCTTGCCCGCGCCGCTGGGGCCCACCAGGGCCACCGTCTCGCCGGGCTGCACGTTCAATGAGAAGTCGGCCAGCGCGGCCGTGCGGGGGCGCGACGGGTAGTGAAACGTCACGCCGTCGAAGCTCACCGCCGAGCCGGTGCGGGCCTCGGGCAGGGCCTGCGGCCGGGCGGGGTTGGTGACGGGCGATTTGGCTGCCAGCAGCTCCATCAGCCGCTCGGTGGCACCGGCCGCACGCAGCAAGTCGCCGTAGACCTCGGACAGCACGGCCACGGCGCCCACGAAGATGATCACCAGCACCACCGTCTGGCCCAGGTGCCCGGCGCTGATGTCCCCGGCCAGCACCGCCTGCGTGCCCTGGTACAGGCCCCACAGCAGCGCGCCAAAGGTGGCGGTGATGATGAAGCCCACCAGCAAAGCGCGCACCCGCGTGCGCTTGCGCGCGGTGTCGAACGCGGCTTCGGTGGACAGATCAAAGCGCGCCGATTCGCGCGCTTCTTGCACATAGCTTTGCACCACAGGGATGGCGCCCAGCACCTCGGCGGCGATGGCGCTGCTGTCGGCCACGCGGTCCTGGCTGGCGCGGCTGAGTTTGCGCACGCGGCGGCCGAAGTACACGCTGGGCAGCACCACCAGCACCAGGATGCCCAGCACCTGCGTCATCACCCAGGGGTTGGTGATGACGAGCACCGCCAGCGCGCCCACGCCCATGACCACATTGCGCAGCCCCATGCTCAGCGACGAACCCACCACCGTCTGCACCAGCGTGGTGTCGGTGGTCAGCCGGCTGAGCACCTCGCCGGTCTTGGTGGTCTCGAAGAATTCCGGGCTTTGCCGCACCACGTGGGCGTACACGGCATTGCGCAGGTCGGCGGTGATGCGTTCACCCAGCCAGCTGACCATGTAAAAGCGCGCCGCCGAGAACAGCCCCAGCGCAGCGCCCACGCCAAACAGCGCCACAAAGTGCCCGCGCAGCGCCATCACGCGGGCGCCGGGGTCGGCGGCGACCAGGCCGTCGTCGATCAGCACCTTCAGCGCCAGCGGGAACAGCAGGGTGCTCACGGCAGCCAGCACCAGGAAGGCTATCGCCAGGCCAATCTGGATGCGATAGGGCCGCACAAAAGGCAGCAGGCCGGACAGCGAACGGGGGGTGGCAGCGGCCGCGCGAGAGGTGTCTTTGGACATGTCAGCGGCGCCCGGCCGCCCGAAGCGGCTGACGCGCCCCCCGGGGGCCGCGAGCGAAGTGAGCTTGGGGCAGTTTCATGGGCCTTGAGTCTATCGGGCAGGCACGGCAGGCCGCGGTGAGCGCTTCGTCACGTTCCGCCGTCGTAAACGGGCACTTCAGTTCGCACACGATGTGGTCGAATACAAGACACTCACGTCTGACGATGACTCCACTGCCCCCTCCGATGCCCGCGAACAGTTCTCACCTGCCCGGTGCCTTGCCCGAGCCGGGCCGCGCGTCGCCGCGCGCCGGGCGCGGGGTGTCGTTGGGCTGGGCACTGTCGGGGCTGGCGGCCTGCTCGGCGGTGGTCGCCGGGGGCATGGCCTGGAGCCTGTCGGCCTGGCTGGGTTGGGCCGGCGGCCTGTCTGCGGCCCTGGCCGCCATGGTGGGCGTGCTGGTGGGCGTGTGCCCGATGGCGCTGATGGCGCTCAAAGGGGCCTGCCGGCTACCGCTGGCGGCGGACCCGGCGCAAGACTTCGACGCTAGCACCGGCGCCACGACACGGGCCCTGTTCCT
>JANOLY010000462.1:0-4335 GCA_031420055.1 Burkholderiales bacterium
GCCATCTTGCGCATGCGCATGTCGTCGAGCATGCGTTGGCGCAACGGCGAGACAGTGGGAGTCGAGATGTCCATGGTCCTGCTCCAGTCGATGAACGAGGCGGATTGCCTCGATCACCAACATCGCAGAACCGGCGCCACAACGGAACGCCACCACTCTGGCCGGAGCGCCTACCGCGCGAGCGGTTTAGTCCGTCGACCCATTGCTGCCGGCCAGGCTTCTCCAAAGCGCACCGTAGTCCGGACCGACCTGTTTCAGGTTCCATGTCTGCGAAGCAGACGTTCGCGACCACCGAGGCTAGGCAAGGAGCAGCCCACCAGACTTGAGGCGTAAAGCGTTGGCAATGTGCTTGCGACCTGAGACCGACCGCGGTCTCTTCGCGACGGGCAGGCCACTGAAACCACCGTCTGGTGGGCCTGACGCTGGGCGATCTCGAGCCGCCCGTCAGCGACTAGTATGTCCGCTCGCTTGCTCCGTTCGGCCGCGCCATGCACACCAGCCACTCACGCACTTTCGCCCCAGCCCCAGAGGCCCCTTGTTCACCGAGTGAAGCCCTGCTGTTCAGCCCGGCCAGCGTCGCGGGCATGGCTCGGCTGAGCCCGATGCAGCGGTTGTGGCAGATACCGCAACAGCTGCTGCTTAACGGCATCGGCCTGTCGTTCTGCGGGGTCGTCCTGTCTGCTCCGGCGACGAGTTCGGATGGCAGCGACAACGTGACACTGCCCGTCAAGGTGGTCGCGGCGCTGGCGGGGCTGGTGATCGCCGTGCACGCCGTGTGGTACGCCCGCAGGCAGTGGCGTCGGGCGCTGCCCGAAGACGCAGTGGATGTGCAGGTCGATGGCCATCCGGAAGGTGTGGACCTGAACCGCTTGGTGGCGGCTGCCCTGTCGGTGGCCCTGCTGGATCTGGAGCGTTCCGGGGCCATCCAACTGGTGCTGTCGGGTGATCCATCAGGCACCCTGCGCGCCATGGGGGTCGACGGTGGCACGACACCCTGGCCCCAGGGCACCCTCGAGTACGGGCTGTGGCGGGATGCCGACCTGAGCGTCGAGCGCCTGATTCACGACTGGCTGGCCGACAAGAGCCACTTCCCTAAGACCCGGGCCCTGCGCATCATCGAAGACGGGGCCCAGCAGCGAGGCTGGCCCTACGGCAACCCGGCAGCAGCGGCGGGCTCGATCACGCCAACCGCCCTGCAGGCGGCCGCCGCCGACGCCTGTGCGCTGCTGAGCGACTGCCAGCAAAACCGGCCGGCGCTGTGGCAGGCCCTGCAGCAAGCCTTGGAGCAGGGCCTGAGCTCGCGCGAGGAGCCGCCTCGTCGTTACGAGACGATAGGGGAGTTCCACAAGCCCGTGTACGACTATCCGGAGCAGCCGGTGGAGGCGCTTCGACCGGGCGCTCAGGCCGCCGCCGTGGCTCAGCTGCAGGCCGCAGAACCAGACGCCGACGTGCGGCCCGAACCGGAAGGGGGCCCTGTGCCCCCGTCCATGCAGGCAGCGACCGCTGCGCCGCCCAAGGTCGAGGGCGAGGTGGGATCGACCTTGGTGGTGCTCTTCTTGGGTCTGGGTTTGCCGGGGTGGCGCCTGTATGCCGAGCCCGAGGGACTGTGGTCGCATCTGGCGCTGGGGGCGATGGTGCTTCTATCGTTGTTGGTCTTCGGCGTCGCCGTGCGCCGGCGCCATGCGGGCTATGTGGCCAACGACATCACGGCGCTGGAAACTGGGCCGCTCGACTTGCCCAGCAGTGGCCGGGATGCACGTAGATCGATCTCCGTTCGGAATAGCCTGGGTTCAGGCCTCGCATTGGGTGGGCTGGCCGTGCTGGCAAGCAGCTTCTGGGGTTTTTGGGGCTGGGTCCTGGTTGCCTTGGTGCAATTCGCACTCCTTGCAAAGTTCTGGGACGTTTGCCGCCCCAGCGCCGCAGCCCTGGTGAGGGGTGTCCGCCAACGAGTGGAGGACCCGGCTGGCGCCGCAGATGCCGCTGGCTTCAAAGACGAGTTCAGACGTGGCACTGCACCCACGGCCTTGATCAACCCGTCCGCAGCGTCCTGTGCCCCGATCACCGAACCCGGGCCGAAAAGCCAACGTCCGCTGGACTTCCTGCGAGCCCGCGACCTTCCCGACCCCGGCCCGGCGACCGCGGCGGTGTTGTCGAACTGGGCCGCCCGTGATGACTCGCTGAGGCACTACCCAGTCTGGTGGTCGCTGGCGCCGGGCCTAAGCGTCGCCGCGCCGATCTTGTGGGTCGTACGCTACGTTTCTCTGATCCCGGTTGAGGGCCAGACAGGAGGCGAGATCATCGCCCGCATGGGCCTCTGGCACCTGGGCTGCGCCCTGCTGTTCCTGGGCGGTCTGGCGCTGGGCGGCTGGGGCTCGTGGTGGGTCAAGCACCAGGCCTTCCAGCGTTGGCCCCTGCGGCAGCCGCGCCGGCTGGTGCTGTTGCGCGCGTTCGGCGCGCCGTCGTACGAGGACCTGCTCAATCTCGTGAAACCCTGGTTTCGCCTGGGCGATGTGGCCCACCTCGACGGCGCGGACTCGGTGGGCCAGCGAGAGGATGCGCTCGAGGCGCTGGAAGCGGGCGGCATCGATGCCATCCTGGTCAAGAGCGAAGCTGAGGCCCTGGCACGCGCCCGGGCCTGGTCGCGCGAACCGGACGAGCACTGGCTGTTCCGGCGGCACGTCGAACAATGCACGGCAAAGAGCTGGCAACCCATGGTCATGCATCTGCTGGATGGCGCGCATGTGGTGCTGATGGACCTGTCCGGCCTGGGCCCCAGCAACAAGGGCTGCGCCTGGGAACTGGGCCAGTTGCTTGATCGGGTGCCGCTGGAGCGAGTCACCTTGCTGGCGGACGACAGCACCGATCTCGATGTCCTGCGCAGCATCCTGGCGCGGGCCGAGGCCGACATCGACGCCGGCTCGCCCAACGCCGGGCGGGCGATCCCCTGGCAGGCGTTGCAGGTGGGCGGGCTGTTCCGGCGAGGCGCGGGCGAATCGCATGCGCAATGGCTGCGCCGCATGGACACCCGCTTGGACGGTGAAGCCTTGTCCGCCTGGCTGTATCGGCGCGCCGCGCCCATCGGTACGGAAGACGACCGTCTTCCCGCGCCCATCCACTTTCCGAAAGTCAGCCTGTCGGTCTACGGGGCGCTCGCATTGCTGGCGGTGCTGACGCTGCCGCGTTGATGCCGCCGGGCAGCCGCGAGAGGGGGAGGGCCGCTGCGAGGGCGACTTCTGGCGCGGCCCTGCCACTGGCAAACGAGCGTAGATCCATGCGGGCGGGGCGTGATAGCTTCCGCGCCATCCGATTTCCGAGAATGAGTTGCTCGCCACTCATGAGGCCTTGATGACGCAAGACGAGTACATCTCCCAGCGCCTGAACGACCAGATCGAGTGGTACTCCAAGAAGAGCAGTCACTGCCACCAGCGATACAAGCAGCTCCGGATGGTGGAGATTCTGGGCGCCGCACGGATCCCCTTCCTGGCCGGCCTGGGCGACAAGGCGTTCGGCGGCGCGACGCCGGTGGTGATCGGTGCGATCGGCGTGATCATCGCGCTGTCCACAGCGGCAGGCACGCTCTACAAGTTCCACGAGAACTGGAGGATAGGTTTTTCAAACGCCCCTTTTCCTCCCCCTGGTACCCCGAACACGACCTTTGACGCGTGTGGGTGGTCTTCGAAGGTGGCGGAGAACTGTTGAGCATTGACTGCGCCCCTGAAAATCATCCTTCTCGGGCGCTTACTGCGGGTTACCCCTCGGCGCGAATCCACTTCCATCGGTCCCGCGAACTCTCGGACGCAGCCGACTTCAGCGGCTGGTCACCGGGTCGCCTGAACGGTTGCGGTTGGGCAGCGTCAGGCCGCTTGCATCGCTTGGCCACGGGCCAGCGCACGAGGCGGTGCGCGCGCCTGCATACCCAAGTGCGTGAGGATCTTCTCGATCACTGGCTGTTCCAGGATCACCGCAATGATCTTCAGCTCGCCACCGCAGTTCGGCCAGTGCTCTATGTCGATGTCGCACACGCGCTTGAGCAAGCGGGTCAACATCACCAATTGAATCGCCTTAGACCGGTAGTCCGCCAGTGCCCGCTTGTGGCCGGGACGAGCCAAAGTGGAGCTCAAGTTGAGCGCCGTAAACCGGTCATCCAGGGCGGGCCAGCACGGAAAATTCTGAGCGGTTCACCAGCGGCCGGTTATGGCCGGGAGCCGCTCGTGACAAATACGAGGTCCAAAGGCCGCTGAGTGCCGCAGTGCGGGCGCTGGGGCGGCTTGGCCCGACCGCTGTCGGCGGATCGTTCGACGCCTCTTGACCCCTTGTCATCGGTCGCAGTTCGGT
>JANOLY010000463.1:0-3169 GCA_031420055.1 Burkholderiales bacterium
GAAGTGGCTGGCCGGCCAGTGACCCCACCGACCATCGCTACACTGCCCAGCCATTGGTCCACCCGAACAATGGACTGCCGCAGACCATGCACCCATTGATCGAAACCCACCGCCGCCAAATCGTCGAACTCGCGCGTCGGCGCGGCATCGTCAACGTGCGCGTCTTCGGTTCGATGGCGCGTGGCGATGCCGGTGCCGACAGCGATGTCGATCTGCTCGTCACGCTGCCGCCCGGGGCCAGTGCGCTGGCCCTGGGCGGGCTGCTGATGGACGCGCAAGACCTGCTCGGCCGGCGCGTCGACGTGGTCACCGAGCCCGCCTTCCACCCGGCATTGCGCAAGCGCGTGCTGGCATCCTGCGTCGTGCTATGAAGCCAGATTTCGCAGCCGACAGCGTGCTGATCGCGCACTTGCGCGAGTGCCTTGCCCTGATCGCCGAATAAACCGCCAACGACCGCGCCCGCTTCGACGGTTCGCGCATGGTGCAGGACGCGGTTGTGCGCAAGCTGCAGACCCTCACCAAATCGAGCCAGCGCCTGTGGGGCCCTATCAAGGCCACTGAACCCCTGGTGCCCTGGCGCGAGTTGGCGGGCTTTCGGAACGTGTTGGTGCATGGTTATCTCGGGACTGACATGCAGGCCGTGTGGTCGGTCGTCGAGCAGGACCTGCCGGCTTTGGCTGCTGCCATGGCTCGCATGGCAGCACGCTGTGCTTGAACGCAAGCGCGCGCCGAACGTTCGGGCCGGCCACGCAACTGTGCAAGCAGGAGGTGAAGCAATGGCTGACGCAACGCGATGGGCTGGCCTGAATGTGCCGATCGACACCCAACAGCAGGACACTGCCAAGTCCACTGCGGACACCATCCGCGAAGCCGTCGCCAGACTCAGCGCCGACCCTCTGCCGCAACGCATCATCCTGTTCGGCTCGCAGGCGCGCGGAGACGCCGATGCCGGGTCTGACATCGATCTGCTGGTGATCGAGTCCGAGGTGCCAGACCGTGGCGCCGAGATGGTCCGGCTGCGCCGGCTGCTGCGCCGCTTGCCTGCGGCCTTTGACGTACTCGTCTACACGCAGGAGGAATTGGACCGTTGGGGCAAGGCGCCAGGATCGGCCCTGTACGGGGCTCTCAAGGAAGGCATGGTGCTGCATGGCTGAGTCGGTGACCGCCATCATGCTGCGCTCGGCGGCGATGGACGTAGCGGCACGCTACGGCTTGGTGGAAGCTGGCAGGCTGGATCGGCAGCGCACACTCGTGGCGATTGTCGACTTGCTGGCTTGGGCCAGCCTGCAAGTCAGCGGCACCGGATCGACTTGACCGCGACGTGAACTACCTGCTCAACACCCCGTCATCAGCACCTACGGCGACTACCGCTTCGAAGGCCCGCTGTCGATCAACGCCGCGCGCGCCTTTGCGGCCCAGGGTGCACACAGCGCCATCGGTCATGCCGGCAGCGCAGACTTTCTGAGTCAATGCCTGGGCGTTGCCGTGCCCTGCCGGCGCGACGCCATCCGCATGCAGCCTGGGGACCAGGCGCTGGTGCTGCGACTGCTGCAGCGCCAGCCCGAAGGCTTGATGCTCGACGCCAAGGCGCTGGCCGCGGCGCCGCATGAGTTCGGCCTCTTGACGCGGCTGCGTTGATCGGCCTGCCCGCGCCGCCATGACTTTGCCAGCCCCCTTCCCCGCCGCCCGCTACCGGCTTGAATTCACCACCGAGCAGCCGATTCACCTGCCCGAGTACGCCGGCTCGGCGCTGCGCGGTGCTTTCGGCCATGCGCTCAAACAAATTGCCTGCGTCACCCGCGAACGCAACTGCGTTGCTTGCGCGCTCTACCGCACCTGCGCCTACCCGGCGATCTTCGAGACCCCGCCGCCGCTGAACTACGCGCGGCGAAAGCTCAGCAACGTGCCGCTGCCTTTTGTCGTCGAGCCGCCGCCCTGGGGTGCGCGCGAGCATGGGGCTGGCAGCGCGCTCAATTTCGCCACCGTGCTGATCGGCCCAGCGCTCGATCAATTGCCGCTGGTGCTGATGGCCTGGCGGCGCGCGTTGCAGCTTGGCCTGGGGCCGCAGCAAGGCACCGCGCGCCTGGAGCGCGTCTTCGTTGAGGGCGAAGCCGAACCCGTGCTGGCCGATGGCACGGCAGGCCTGCGGCCGCACGCCCAGCAACTGCCTTTGGCGCCGCTCAACCCGGCACGCAGCAGCGTCACGCTGATCTTTGACACGCCACTGCGACTGCAACGCGGCGGCCAACTGCTGGGCGTGGGTGAACTCATACCGAGCGATCTGCTGCGGGCGCTGCTGCGCCGCGTGGCCGAACTGGTCGAGCTGCAACTCGGCAGCTCGCTGGACATCGATTTCGCCGCACTGAGTGCGCACGCAGCCACCATCACGGGTGAGGCACAGCTTGCTTGGCGTGACTGGACGCGCCAGTCCAACCGCCAGCAGCAGCGCATGGTGCTGGGCGGCGCGGTCGGCCGCTGGACGCTGCACGGCGAGCTGGCCCCTTTCTGGCCACTGCTGCACCTGGGGCAATGGCTGCACGTCGGCAAAAACGCCACCTTCGGCCTCGGCCGCTACCGCATCGAGAACACTGCATGAACAACACAAGCGCCGTCGCCACGCCCGAGCTGCACCTGTGCATCGCCACCGGTCAGAACCTGGCCAACCTGATCCCGGCGCTGCAGTGCAAGGCACGCGAGGTGTGGATATTGCAGACGCCCGAGATGCGAGCCCGCGCCGGCTTTCTGGCCGACGCCCTGAAGGCACGCAGCATCGCGGTCCAGCGCATCGACTTCGCCGATGACGATGTGACCACACTGCGCACCCAGGCCGCTGGCATCGCCGAGCGGCTCAGCGGCCGCGCCGTCACCATCAACCTCTCCGGCGGCACCAAGCTGATGACCTTGGCACTGACCGATACGCTGGCCACAGACCTCAGCACCAACGACGCGGCGGCGCAGCCGCACCTGGTCTACACCGACACCCGTCACCGTCGGCTCGACTGGCTGCGCCCAGCGCCACGCAGCGACGCGATGGCTGACGTGCTGCGCATCAACGACATCCTGCTGGCCCAGGGCTACCGGCGCCAGCAAGCCAGCGGCGGCGCAGAGGCGGCCGAGTGGCAGCGTGCGGCTGATGACCGCAAGAGCCTAACGCGCCATCTTGGCGACA
>JANOLY010000464.1:0-6801 GCA_031420055.1 Burkholderiales bacterium
CACCTGCCCGAGATCAAGCAGGCCATCGCCTTCCAGCGCATGGCGATCGACGGCCAGGTGCTGCTGGAGGACGCCTCGGCGCACGTCACCAAGATCGCCATCGAACCCGTGTGGTGGCTGCCCGGCGTGGCCGCGCGCTTCAAGGTGACCGAGGCCGACCTGCGCCGCGCGCTGTTCGAAGAAACCGGCGGCATGTACCCCGAACTCGTCACGCGCAGCGACCTCGAAGTCTTCCTGCCGCCCATCGGCGGGCAGACGCTGTATGTGTTTGGCGACGTGCGCGACCTGGCCAACCCGCAGGTCACGCTCACGGCGCGGGTGCACGACGAATGCAATGGCTCTGACGTGTTCGGCTCGGACATCTGCACCTGCCGGCCCTACCTGACGCACGCCATCGAAGAATGCATCCAGGGCGCACAAAAGGGCGGCGTGGGCTTGATCGCCTACAGCCGCAAGGAAGGCCGCGCCCTGGGCGAAGTCACCAAGTTCTTGGTCTACAACGCGCGCAAGCGCCAAGCCGGCGGCGACCGCGCCGACAAGTATTTCTTGCGCACCGAATGCGTGGCAGGCGTGCAGGACATGCGCTTTCAAGAGCTGATGCCCGACGTGCTGCACTGGCTGGGCATCCGCAAGATCCACCGCCTGGTGAGCATGAGCAACGACAAGTACGACGCCATCACCGGCAGCGGCATTGAGGTCGGCGAACGGGTGAAGATTCCCGATTCACTGGTGCCGGCTGACGCCCGTGTCGAGATCGAAGCCAAGATCGCCGCCGGCTACTTCACCGACGGCAGCGTGCCGACGGCCACCGAACTCTCCAACGTGCTGGGACGCGGCCTTGACTGAATCCATCGATGTCGTGGTGCCTTCGCGCCACCCCCTGGCGCTGCTGCGCGACCCGGCCACCATCCGCGTGCGCTGCGCCGCGGTACTCAAGAGCGTGGAAGACAACAACAGCGCCAACTTCCGGCTCGACCGCGACGCCCTGGGCGCCGTGGCCGACCGCGTGGCCGCGCTGACACGGCGCCGCTACCCGGACCTGCGCATCCCGTACCACAGCCGCTGGCGCCACTTCGAGGCCGGGGGCGTTGACCGCAAGGTCGAACTCGACGCGCTGCTGCAAGGCCGCGACCGCGCCGAACGAGCCCGTGTGCACTTCGACCTGACGGTGGTCAGCGTGTTGCTGGACGCCGGTGCCGGCCCGCGCTGGCACTACACCGAGAGCAAGGTGCTCGACGCGCTGGCGATGCCCGCCCAGCACCATGGCAGCGACGACCTGCTGGCCTTGCTGGACCGCGCCGCCCGACCCAAGCCGGCGGCCGATGCCGCGCCCGCGCCAGCACCAGCGACTGCTGTTGCCGCCGCCGATGAGGCCATCGCGCCCGCGGGCGACGCGCCGACCCCAGCGATGGCGCAAGCGCTGACCCCACCAGCGGACCGCCCGAGCTACGCGCGCTCGGAAGGCCTGGGCGTGGCCAGCTTTCGCGCTTTCGTGGCAGGTGCTTTTTCGTCACACCGCGACGACGCGTTGCGCTGCGACGCAGCGGCGCTGCAAGCCGTAGACGCATCGGCGCTGCGCAGCATCTTCCAGGCCACGCCCAGCAACCCCATGGTGGGCCTGGAGGGCCGCGCCGGGCTGATCAGCCGCTTGGGCGAGGCCTTGCACGACCAGGCCACGAGCGACGACGTGGCGGCGCGACCGGGAATGCTCTTTGACCGGCTCACCGACCACGGCCGGCGCGCAGAAGTCAGCGCGGCTGAGGTGCTGGGCGAACTGCTGCGTGTCTTCGCACCCATCTGGAAAAGCGGCGGCCTGGTGCAAGGCCTGCCGGCTGGCGACGTGTGGCCGCACCGCTGGGCGGGTGACGACACCGGCGGCGGCGAACGCAACCCCACCACGGCCGGCTGGGTGCCCTTCCACAAACTCAGCCAGTGGTTGACCTACTCGCTGCTGGAGCCACTGGAGTGGGCCGGCGTGAAAGTGACCGGGCTGGACGCCCTGACCGGCCTGCCTGAATACCGCAACGGCGGCCTGCTGCTGGACGGCGGTGTGATCGTGCCGCGCAACCCGCGCGACCTGGAACGCACCTGGAAAGCCGGCGACGAGTTCATCGTCGAGTGGCGCGCGCTGACGGTGGCGCTGCTGGACGAGCTGGCCGACCTCGTGCGCCAGCGCCTGGGCAAGACCGCTGCCGAGATGCCACTGGCCTGCATCCTGGAAGGCGGCACCTGGGCCGCGGGCCGCGAGATCGCACAAGAGCTGCGCAGCGACGGCGCACCGCCGCTCAAGATCGACAGCGACGGCACGATTTTCTGACCCGCACGAGGCCCGCCCATGATCGCCCCCACGCCCACCGTTCACCACATCACCCACCCGCTGGTGCAGCACAAGCTCACGCTGATGCGCCAGAAGGACCGCAGCACGAGCAGCTTTCGCCGCCTGCTGCACGAGATCAGCATGCTCATGGCCTACGAGGTGACGCGCGACATGCCGACCTCGCTGATCGAGATCGAAACGCCGCTGGAGACCATGCTGGCCCCGGTGATGGACGGCAAGAAAACCGTGTTCGTGGTCATCATGCGCGCCGGCAGCGGCTTTCTGGACGGCATGCTTGAAGTGGTGCCCGGCGCGCGCGTGGGCCATGTCGGGCTGTACCGCGACCCCAAGACGCTGGTGGCGGTGGAGTACTACTTCAAGATGCCGCACGCCATGCACGAGCGCGACGCCATCGTGCTCGACCCCATGCTGGCCACCGGCAACTCGGCCGTGGCAGCCGTCGATCGGCTGAAGGAAACCCAGCCACGATCGATACGTTTCGTGAGCCTGCTGGCCGCACCCGAGGGCATTGCCAACATGCAGCGCCACCACCCTGACGTGCCGATCTACACCGCCGCCATCGACCGGGAGCTCAACGAGCACGGCTACATCGTGCCGGGGCTGGGCGACGCCGGCGACCGCCTCTTCGGCACGCGCTGAGCGCGCCGTCCCGACCCGCCTTTATGCAAGCCCGTCTGAGCACAGCGAACACCGCGCACAGGCGCCGGCCGTTGCACGTGGCCGGGGCCTGGCTGCTGATGCTGGCCCTGCTGTTCGGCCAGGGCCTGGGCGCCGTTCACGCCATCAGCCACGGCGCCCCGCGCGTGGCCGGCCACCTGCATGCGCTGGCCGACACGCTGCCTGCGCAGGCGCGCGCGTGCGAACAGGCGCACGAACAGGCGCAGGACCACGCGCACGCGCAAGCTCACGAACAAGCGCCCAGACACGCGCACGACCCAGCTCAACACCCCGACGACACGCCGGTCCTGCAGGCGCTGTTCGGTCATGCCCCGGACGAGCCGGGCTGTCGCCTCTACGACCCGTTGCTGCTGGCCGGGCCGTTGATGCCGGTGTCCACCGTGGCGGCCTTGCCCGCGCGGACGCGACCCCTGCCGCCCCCGAGCAGCGGCGTGCGGTTGGCCGCACCAGCCGCCGCCTACCTGGCCCGCGGCCCGCCCCGGGCCTGACGACCCTGCGGGCGCCACCGCGCCCGCCCCCGCAGCTGCATGTCATGCGCCACACGGCGGCCCGCCGGGCCGGCCCGGTGCTGTCGCATGCCCACCCCCCGTTTTCCGTCGGCCGCCGCCCCTGTCTTGCCGCGGCCGGCTTCAGGAGCTTGCCCATGCCTTTCCCAACTCCCCTTTCGCGCGGTCCCGTCAGCCTGGTTTGCCTGGCGCTGGCGGCACCGTGTGCCTTGGCACAAAGCGCGCCGCCCGCGGGCGGCAGCAGCCCCAGCGTCGTCATCACCGGCAACCCGCTGGGCAACACGCCGGGCGCAACACCGGCCTCGGTGCTGGCCGGCGAAGCGCTGGTGCTGCGCCGCGGCGCTACGCTGGGCGACACGCTGGACGGCCTGCCCGGCGTGTCGGCCACGGCCTTCGGCCCCAACGCCAGCCGCCCGGTCATCCGCGGGCTGGACGGCGAGCGCATCCGCATCCTCAACAACTCCGGCGCCACGCTGGACGCCTCGTCACTGAGCTACGACCACGCCGTGCCGCTGGACCCGCTGGTCGCCACGCGCATCGAAGTGCTGCGCGGCCCCGCGGCGCTGCTCTACGGCGGCAACGCCATCGGCGGTGTGGTCAACGTGCTGGACAACCGCATCCCCGAGGACCGCGCCTTGAGCGGTGCCCGCGGGGCGGCCGAATTGCGCGGCGGCGGCGCTGCGCGCGATCTGGGCGGCGCGCTGAGCGTCGACTGGGGCCGCGCCGGGGCGTATGCCCTGCACGTCGACGCCTTCGGGCGCGATGCCTTGAACTTGTTGGTGCCGCTGTACACCCCGCAAGCCGACGGCAGCGCGCTGGACGCGGCGCGCGAAGTCCGCAACTCGGCCAGCAACAGCCGTGGGGGCGCGCTGGGCGGCAGTGTCTTCTTCACCGGCGGCCGCTTGGGGCTGGCGGTGGACACCTACAACCACCGCTACGGCGTGGTGGCCGAGCCCGACATCAGTATCGACATGCAGCGCGACCAGTGGCGCCTGGCCGGTGTGCTGGACCGCGGCCCCGGCCCCTTGCGCGACGTGCTGCGCGAGCTGCGCCTGGACCTGTCGGCCACCGACTACGTGCACCGCGAGATCGAAGGCGACGGCGCGGTCGGCACCACGTTCAAGAGCCGCGGCGGCGACCTGCGCCTGCAAGCCCGCCATGCCGACTGGCGTGCTGGCCCGGGCCAGGCCAGCGGTGTGCTGGGCTTGCAGCTTGAAAGCAACGAGTTCTCGGCCCTGGGCGAAGAGGCCTTTGTGCCGCCGACCCGCACCCGGCGCGCCGGGGCCTTTGCGCTGGAAGAACTGGCCTGGCAGGGCGGCACCACCAGCCTGGGCCTGCGGCTGGAGCAGGTGCGTGTCAGCTCGCACGGCGACAGCGACCCCGCCGGCGACCCTGCAACTGGTCGCTTCGGCGCCGCGTCGCAACGCAGCTTCACGCTGCACAGCCTGTCGCTGGGTCATGCGCTGGACGCCAGCCCGGCCTGGCGCCTGAGCGCCAGCCTGAGCCAGTCGCAACGCGCGCCGAGCTTCTTCGAGCTCTACGCCAACGGCGTGCACGCGGCCACCGCCGCCTACGAGCGGGGCGACAAGACCCTGGGCAAGGAACGGGGCCGGCACCTGGAAGTGGCCGCCGCTTGGCGGTCAGGCGACGACCACCTGCGCCTGGGGGCTTTCCAGACCCGCTTCTCGCGCTACATCGGCCTGGACGATGCCGGTGTGCGGGTCGACGACAGCGGCCAGGTGGTGCCAGACGGCACGCCCGACGCGCTGGCGCTGTTTCGCTTTCAGGCCGCCCGCGCGCGCTTGCGGGGCGTGGAGGTCGACGGCGCGCGCCGGCTGCTGGACGGCCCCTGGCAGCTCGACGCCAGCGTCAAGTTCGACCTGGCCCGCGGCACCAACACCGACCGCGCCGAGCCGCTGCCGCGTCTGCCCGGCTGGCGCCTGGGCCTGGGCCTGGACGCGAGCACCGGGCCGTGGACATCGCGGCTGGAAGTCACCCGCGTGGCGCGCCAAGCCCGCGTGCCCGCAGGCGACACGGCCACGGCCGGCTACACGCTGGTCAACCTGTCGCTGCGGCTGCGCTTGGGCCTGGGCGCCAGCGACGCGCTGGTCTTCGCCAAACTGGGCAACGCCACCAACCAGTTGGCCTACAACGCCAGCGCCATCCAGACGATTCGTGGCCTGTCGCCATTGCCCGGGCGCGCGCTGCAGACCGGTGTGCGGGTGGCGTTCTAGGGCTCGCCTAGTAAGGGTCCGCGAAGCCCAGGCCGTGCAGGATGCGCGTCTCCAGCGCCTGCATGACGGCGGCGTCCGCGTCGTCGGTGTGGTCGTGGCCCTGGGCGTGTAGCGTGCCGTGCACCAGCAGGTGGGCGTAGTGGGCTTGCAGCGTCACACCCAGCGCCTGCGCCTCGGCCGCCACCACGGGTGCGCACAACACCAGGTCGGCCACGACCACGGGCGCGTGCTCGTAGTCGAAGGTCAACACATTGGTGGCGTGGTCTTGCTGGCGCCAGGACTGGTTCAGCGCCAGGCCTTCGTCGGCACCCACGATGCGCACCGTGACCTGCCCCGGCAGCACCAGCGCCGCGCGCACCCAGCGCGCCACGCGATGGCGCGGCAGCTCGGCGCGGTGGCGGGCGTCGGCGAATTGCAGCGACAGCTGCAGCGCAGGTGCCGCCACGCGGCTCAAGCGGTGCCGCGCGCTGCGCGGTCGGCTTCGTAGGCCTGCACGAGGCGCGCCACCAGCGGGTGGCGCACCACGTCGCCGGCGTCGAAGCGCGTGAAGGCGATGCCGGCCACGCCGTCCAGCACCTGCTCGGCGTCGGCCAGGCCGCTGGGCTGGCCTGCGGGCAGGTCGGTCTGGCTGGGGTCGCCTGTGACGACGCAGCGGCTGCCAAACCCGATGCGTGTCAGGAACATCTTCATCTGCTCGCGCGTGGCGTTCTGTGCCTCGTCCAGGATGATGAATGCATGGTTGAGCGTGCGCCCGCGCATGAAGGCCAGCGGGGCGATCTCGATCTGCTGCTTCTCGATGGCTTTGACCACACGCTCGGCGCCCATCAGGTCGTGCAACGCGTCATACAGCGGGCGCAGGTAGGGGTCGACCTTTTGCGCCAGATCGCCGGGCAAAAAGCCCAGCCGCTCGCCGGCTTCGACCGCCGGGCGCGTGAGCACGATGCGTTGCACGCCCTTGCGCTCCAGCGCGTCCACCGCACAGGCCACGGCCAGAAAGGTCTTGCCGGTGCCGGCCGGGCCGATGCCAAAGGTGATGTCGCGCGCC
>JANOLY010000465.1:0-17931 GCA_031420055.1 Burkholderiales bacterium
TACAACGACATGCAGAACAGCAAGGCTGCGATGTACATCGGCAGCAATGCTGCCGAAGCACATCCGGTGTCCTTGCTGCACATGCTGCATGCCAAGGAAAAGGGCTGCAAGATGATCGTGGTGGACCCCCGGTTCACCCGCACGGCAGCCAAGGCCGACCAGTATGTGCGCATGCGCTCAGGCGCAGACATCCCGTTCCTGTATGGCGTGCTCTATCACGTCTTCAAGAACAACTGGGACGACAAGCAGTACATCAACGACCGCGTCTGGGCCATGGACAAGGTGCGCGACGAGGTGCTGGCCAAGTGGACACCGGACAAGGTGCTCGAGGCCTCGGGCGTCACTGAAGCTGAGTGCTACCAGGTGGCCAAGACGATGGCCGAAAACCGCCCCAGCACGCTGGTGTGGTGCGTGGGTCATACCCAGCACACCATCGGCAACGCCATGGTGCGGGCCTCGTGCCTGCTGCAGCTGGCCTTGGGCAACATCGGCAAGAGCGGGGGGGGTGCCAACATCTTCCGCGGCCATGACAACGTGCAAGGCATCACCGACGTCGGCCCCAACCCCGACTCGCTGCCCGGCTACTACGGCATCGTGGAAGGATCGTTCAAGCACTACGCTGCGGCCTGGGGCGTGGACTTCGAATGGATGAAGAAGCAGTACGCGCCGGGCATGATGAGCAAGCCGGGGCTGACCATCTCGCGTTGGTTCGACGCCGTGCTCGAGAAGAACGAGTTGATCGACCAGGAAAGCAACCTGCGCGGCATGTTCTATTGGGGCCACGCGCCCAACTCGCAGACCCGCGGCCTGGACCTGAAGAAGGCCATGGACAAGCTCGACCTGCTGGTCGTGGTGGACCCCTTCCCGTCGGCCACCGCCGCCATGGCCGCCATGCCGGGCAGCGCCGAGGACCAGAACCCCAAGCGCGCGGTGTACCTGCTGCCGGCCTGCACGCAGTTCGAGACCAGTGGCTCGGTCACGGCGTCGAACCGCTCGCTGCAGTGGCGCGAAAAGGTCATGGACCCGCTGTACGAGTCACGCAGCGACCACATGATCATGTACCAGCTGGCCGAGAAGCTGGGCTTCGGCAAGGAGCTGGTCAAGAACTACAAGATGCAGAAGATCAAGGGCCTGGACGAGCCCATGCCCGAGGACATCCTGCGCGAGATCAACCGCTCGGTCTGGACCATCGGCTACACCGGACAAAGCCCGGAACGGCTGAAGGCACACATGCGCAACATGCACGTCTTTGACGTGAACACGTTGCGGGCCAAGGGCGGCATCGACAAGGAAACCGGCTACAGCCTGGACGGCGAGTACTTCGGCCTGCCGTGGCCGTGCTGGGGCACGCCCGAGATGAAACATCCGGGCACGCACATCCTGTACGACACCTCCAAGCACGTCATGGAAGGCGGCGGAAACTTCCGCGCCAACTTCGGTGTCGAGCGTGATGGCCAGTCGCTGCTGGCCGCTGACGGTTCGCATTCCAAGGGTGCCGACCTGACCACCGGCTACCCGGAGTTCGACCACTTGCTGCTCAAAAAGCTGGGCTGGTGGGGTGAACTCAGTGAAGCAGAGCAGAAAGCAGCCGACGGCAAGAACTGGAAGACCGACCCCACGGGCGCCATCATCCGGGTGACCATGAAGAACCACGGCTGCCATCCCTTTGGCAATGCCAAGGCGCGGGCGGTGGTCTGGAACTTCCCCGATCCGATCCCGCAGCACCGCGAGCCGCTGTACTCCACCCGCCCGGAACTGGTGGCCCAGTACCCGACCCACGACGACCGCAAGGCCTTCTGGCGCCTGCCCACGCTGTTCAAGTCGGTGCAGGAGAAGAACAAGGACATCGGCCTGAAGTTCCCGATCATCCTGACCAGCGGCCGCCTGACCGAGTACGAAGGCGGCGGAGACGAAACACGTTCGAATCGCTACCTGGCTGAACTGCAGCAGAACATGTTCGTCGAGATCAACCCCAAGGCGGCCAACGACCGCGGCATTCGAGACGGGCAAGACGTGTGGGTGACCACGCCCACCGGCGCGCGCATCAAGGTCAAGGCCCAGGTCACCGAGCGTGTGGGCAGCGACACGGCCTTCATGCCTTACCACTTTGCCGGTCACTGGCAGGGCGTGGACATGCTGGCTTACTACCCCAAGGGCGCTGCGCCGATGATTCGCGGCGAAGCGGTCAACACGGCCACCACCTACGGCTATGACATCGTGACGATGATGCAAGAGACCAAGACCACCGTGTGCCAGATCGAGCGGGCGGCATAAGGAGAGCGTTATGGCAAGAATGAAGTTTATCTGCGACGCCGATCGCTGCATCGAATGCAACGGTTGTGTCACCGCCTGCAAGGCCGAGCACGACGTGCCCTGGGGCGTCAACCGGCGCCGTGTGGTCACGCTCAACGACGGCGTCGCGGGCGAAAAGAGCATTTCGGTGGCCTGCATGCACTGCTCCGACGCGCCTTGCATGGCAGTCTGCCCGGTGGACTGCTTCTACCGCACCGCTGAGGGCGTGGTGCTGCACGACAAGGACACCTGCATAGGCTGTGGTTACTGCTCTTACGCCTGCCCGTTTGGCGCACCGCAGTTCCCCAGCAACGGCACCTTTGGCCTGCGCGGCAAGATGGACAAGTGCACCTTCTGCGCTGGCGGGCCGGAAGACAACGGCAGTGCGGCCGAAAACGAAAAGTACGGCCGCAACCGCCTGGCTGAAGGCAAGCTGCCGATCTGCGCCGAAATGTGTTCCACCAAGGCACTGCTGGGTGGCGACGGCGACGTGGTGGCGGACATCTTTCGCAACCGCGTGCTCACCCGCGGCAAGGGCAGCGAAGTCTGGGGCTGGGGCACGGCCTATGGCAAGCCCACAGCCGGCGCAGCCCAGCCCGAGGTCAAGCGGTGATGGGCCGCCACTGGGTTTGGGTGCTTGCCTTGACGGTTTTTGTGGTGGCGGGTTGCGGCGAAAAGCCGCAGTCGGCCGGCACGCGCAAGGCCGACGCCGCGCCATCTCAAGGCGCCGCTGTGGCCTACACCGCCTCGGGGTGGAAGCAAGGCGACGCCACCAGTTGGGAGACGCACCTGAAAAAGCGCGCCGATGGGCAAAACGAGTACACGCGCACAGCTGCCCGATGAACTGGTCGACACTGCCCTGAGGACCCCGCCATGAACGGCTTCATCAAGACCTTGGCGCTGGCGGCAGCGCTGCTGAGTACGCCGAATGTGCTGCAGGCCCAGGTCGCTGCGCAGCCCGCTGCGGCGGTGCCGGTGGCCGCCCCAGCCGCCGTTACCGGGCCCCCAGCGGGTTTTGTGGCCCCGGCCGAACCCAAGCCCGACGAGACCAATGCCGAGCGCAGCAAGACGCAGCCGGGCAACAACGCGCCAGTCTGGCGCGCGGTGCGGGACAGCGGCAACCAGCCCGGCGTGACTTCCCTGCCTGGCGCTGAAATGGGTGTGCTGGTGCAGCGCTTCATTCAGTACCCGGGATCCCAGTTCACCACCGCCGGCGAGGCCTGGCGCCAGGTGCGCAACCGCTGGATCATTCCGTACGGCGGCTCGTTGTTGTTGATCATTGCCGGCGCGATCGGAATCTTCTATTGGCGCAAAGGCCCTCTGGGTGGAGATCTGGTTGACAGCGGGCGCAAGATCGAACGGTTCACGCCCTTCGAGCGGGCCGCGCATTGGACCAACGCGACGGCCTTCGTGCTGCTGGCGGTTTCCGGCCTGGTCATCGCCTTTGGCAAGTATTTTCTGCTGCCCGTGCTAGGCGCCACGCTCTTCGGCTGGCTCAGCTTTGCCTTGAAGAACATCCACAACTTCGTAGGCCCGCTGTTCGCGGTGTCGCTGGTCGTGGTGTTGGTCACCTTCGTGCGCGACAACCTGCCTGCCAAGGGCGACTGGAACTGGCTGCGCCGTGGGGGCGGTCTGTTGACCCATCAAGAGCTGCCGTCGCACCGTTTCAATGCCGGTGAAAAGCTTGTGTTCTGGGGCGGTGTGTTTGCGCTGGGCCTGGTGGTGGTGGGTTCCGGTCTGGTGCTGGACAAACTTGTGCCCGGTTGGGGTGAAACACGCGGCCAGATGCAAGTCGCCCATCTGATTCACGCGGTGGCAGCTGTCCTCATGCTGGCCCTGTTCCTGGGCCACATCTACATCGGCACCCTGGGCATGAAAGGCGCCTACCGCGCCATGCGCACAGGATACGTCGATGAGACCTGGGCCAAGGAGCACCACGAATGGTGGTACGACGACGTCAAGGCCGGCAAGATTCCCAATCAGCGGTCCACGCCTGCTGCCGCGGTTCCAGGCCCGGCGTCGCCACAAGTCTGACCCCCGTTTTTAGCGAGACCGTTCCATGATCAAGCAAACACTGGCCCTTGGCGCTGCCGCCGTCATGTGCACCTCGGCGCTGGCCAAGCTGCCGGCCCCGGTACTCGACGATGCCGGCAAGCTCAAGGCCGCCGAAACCGCAGCCAAGACAGCGCACACCGGCAAGGTGGCCAATTTCCAGCTCTGCAAGAGCATGGACCGTGCCTCTGCCACCTACTTTGTGCAGGCCAAGAAAGAGGGCAAGGCGGTCAAAGCTGCCGATGCCAGCGCCACCGCCTGTGCCGACCCGGGCGCCTTCGTATTCATCCCGCCGGTGGCTGCCGCGCCGACCGCGCCAGCCACCGTGGCTGCCGCTGCGCCTGCACCCAAGAAGTGATACGGCCAACCGCAAATCCATGCAGTCCATGCTGGCCCTGACAGAGCCCCGCGCCTGGGCCGCCGCTGCCGTCGGCCTGCCGCGTCTCACGAACGCCCGCTGCGAGTTGCTGCGTGAGATCCAGATCCTCGACGAGTACGGCGAGCGCCGCAACATCCACATCCCGTCCGAGCGGCCTTTGACGGTGTTTGTCGACAAGCGCGAACTGGTCACGCTGATGACACTGGGCCAGATGCCTGAACTCTTGGTGCTGGGCTACCTGCGCAACCAACGGCTCATCAGCCAGGCGAGCGAGGTCGAATCGGTCACCGTGGACTGGGACGTCGGCGCTGCTGCCGTGCGCACCCACAGCGGGATACAGGACATCGCGGCCAAGACGGCCCACCGCGTGGTCACCACCGGATGCGGCCAGGGCACAGTGTTTGGCGACGCGATGACGCAACTGCACACCGTGAAGCTACCGGACGCACAAAGCGCGCGCATCCGCCAATCCACGCTGCACCGCATGCTGGAGACCATGCGTCAGCAGGACAGCATCCACCGCAAGGCGGGCTCCGTCCATGGCTGCGCGCTGTTCCGAGGTGCCGAGATGCAGATGTTCGTCGAGGACGTGGGTCGCCACAACGCCATCGACAGCATCGCCGGCTGGATGCTGATGCAGGGCGTCGACGGCGGCGACAAGGCGTTCTACACCACCGGCCGGCTGACCAGCGAGATGGTCATGAAGGCTGCACAGCTGGGTGTGCCCATCATCGTGTCTCGCAACGGCGTCACCGCCATGGGGCACGAGCTGGCGTCGCGCCTGGGCATGACACTGTTCGGCCGCGCCGCCAACCGACACTTCCTGTGCTACAGCGGCATCGAACGCTTTGACAGCGAGCCCGACCCGCACCGTGCCCCCGTGCGCGTGGTGGCAGGGTGAACGCCATGCATCGACGTGCACTTCTGGGAGCGTTGGTTGTGATGCTGGCCGGGCTGTCGGGTGCCAGCCTGGCGCAAGGGCGCTTCATCGTCATGGCCTCGACCACTTCGACGGCACAGTCGGGTCTGTTCGGGCACCTGCTGCCGATCTTCAAGCAAGCCAGCGGCATCGACGTGCGGGTGGTGGCCCTGGGCACCGGACAGGCCCTGGACGCCGCTCGGCGGGGTGACGCCGACATCGTTTTCGTGCATGACCAGCCGGCCGAGGAGAAGTTCGTCGCCGAGGGCATGGGCCTGAGGCGCCAGGCGGTGATGTTCAACGACTTCGTGCTCATCGGGCCCAAGGCCGATCCGGCGGGGCTGCGTGGCACGGACATCGCGGTGGCGCTGCAGCGCCTGGCTGGCAGCGCGAGCGCCTTCATCTCGCGCGGCGACAAGAGCGGCACGCACGCAGCCGAACTGCGTTACTGGCAAGCTGCCACGGTGGACCTGGCAGCCGTCAAGCCGACCGGCTACAAGGAGTGCGGTTGCGGCATGGGGCCGGCGCTGAACATGGCCTCGGCGCTGAACGCCTATGAGCTCAGCGATCGGGGCTCCTGGCTGGCCTACAAGAACCGCGGTGAGCTGGCAGTGCTGGTCGAGCGCGACAAGCGGCTGTACAACCAGTACGGCGTGATGGTGGTCAACCCGGTCCGGCATCCGCACGTCAAGCGCGAGCTGGCACAGCGCTTTGCCGACTGGGTGGTCGCGCCGCAAGGGCAAGCGGCGATCGCCAGTTTCCGTGTCGGTGGCGAGCAGGCTTTCTTCCCCAACGCGAGTGAATAGCCGCGCCGGCGGCAGGGCCGTGCGGGCCCGGTATGTGGGTTACACGAGTCCGTCGAACAACCACACGTCGACCAGCTCGCCTTCGGCCACCGACCCCTGCTCGTGTTGCAGCACCAGCAATGCATTGGCCTGGCTCATGCTGCGCAGCACGCCGGCACCCTGCGAGCCACTCAGCCGCACCTGCCAGCCGCCCGCTGCAGCGGGCTCGACGATGGCGCGCTGGAACTCCATGCGCCCGGGCCGCTTGCGGATGGCACTGGTGCAGCGCGCCTGCAGCACGGGCACGGGCATCGGCGTGGCGCCGGCCAGATGAAGCAGGGCCTCGCGCGCAAACACATAAAAGGTGACGAGTGCCGCCACCGGGTTGCCCGGCAGCGCGAACAGCCAGGTTGGACGCGCGCCGCCACCACGCTGCAGGGGGCCGAAGGCGAAGGGCCGACCCGGGCGCATGGCCACCTTCCAGAAGGCCACCGTGCCCAAACGCGCCAGCAAGGCCCGCGTGTGGTCGGCTTCGCCGACGCTGACGCCACCGCTGGTCAGCACCACATCAGCCTGCGCCATGGCGGCTTGCAGCGTGGCCTGCAGTGCGGCCGGGTCGTCGCGCACGATGCCCAGGTCAACGACCTCCAGACCCAGGCCTTGCAGCGCCGCCGTCAGGCTGGCTCGATTGCTGTCGTACACACAGCCGGGATCCAGCGCCTGGCCTTCGCCGCGCAGCTCGTCGCCGCTGGAGAACAGCGCCACCCGCAGACGGCGATAGACGCTGAGCTGCTGCAGGCCCAACGAGGCCGCCAGGCCCAGGTCAGCCGGCCGCAACACGCGGCCCTGCAGCAGCGCTGCGCTGCCGCGGTTCAGGTCCTCGCCCTGGCGGCGGCGGTTCTCGCCGACACGCACCGTGTCGGGCGCGATGCTCACCGTCTGGCCGTCGACGTGGCACAGCTCCTGCGGCACCACCGTGTCCAGGCCGCTGGGCATCACCGCACCGGTCATGATGCGCAGGCAGTCACCACGGGCCAGTTCGCCGTCGAACGGCGCACCCGCGAACACCGTGCCGCGCACCCGCAGTTGCGTGGGCTGCGCGGGTTGCATTGCGCTGCCGGCGAAGGCATACCCGTCCATGGCCGAGTTGTCATGCGCCGGCACGTCGATGGGCGACACCAGGTCGGCCGCCAGCACCCGGCCCAGCGCCTGCGACAGCGGCAGCATCACACTGTCGCGACCCGCGTCCAGCACCGGCCGCAGTGCTGCGGCGATGGTGGCCCGCGCCTGCGCCACGCTGATGCTGCGGTCGCCTGCGGTCAGCGGGGAGGGGCCCAGTGGGGTCATGGTGGGGTCGGGGTTCTCGGGCCTGTCGAACGGGCGCCAAGCCGTCCGATTCTGCAACACCGCGGGCTGCCAGGGCCTGCCCCCGTCTCGATCATGGCCAGCGATGGAGCCTGAGATCGGTCTGCGGTACCCGTCATGATGCAAAGCCTGGAACTGGCGCTGGCCCTGGTGCTTGGCGCTGATGCCACGCTGTGGCAAGTCGTGCTGCTGTCACTGCAGGTCAGTGGCACGGCCTGCCTCATAGGCGCTGTCTTGGGCATGGTGCTGGGCGCCTGGCTGGCGGTGACGCGCTTGCGCGGACAGGCGCTGCTGGTGTGGCTGCTCAACACCTTGCTCGCCCTGCCTTCGGTGGTGGTGGGTCTGCTGGTGTACCTGCTGCTGTCGCGCGCCGGGCCGCTGGGGTCGTGGGGCATCCTGTTCACCCCCAGCGCGATGATCATCGCGCAGAGCATCCTGGTCCTGCCGCTGATTGCCGCGCTGGTGCGCCGGCTGGTGCTGGACAGCCTGCTCGAAGGCGGTGACCAGTTGCGCTCGCTGGGCGCCAGTCCCATGCAATGCGCCATGTTGCTGCTGTTGCACGAGCGACGCACCCTGCTGACCATCTTGCTCACGGCTTTTGGCCGCGCCATCGCCGAGGTCGGTGCGGTGATGATGGTGGGCGGCAACATCGACGGGGTGACGCGGGTCATGACGACCACCATCGCACTGGAGACGAGCAAGGGCGAGCTGCCGCTGGCCCTGGCGTTGGGGCTGGTGCTGCTGCTGGTGGTGGGGCTGCTCAACCTGCTGGTGGCCGCGGTGCAGGGGCGCGCAGCGCTGCGCGGAGCCGTGGTGCCATGAACGAGCACACAGCGGTGATCACGCTGGAGCAGACCGGCGTGGTGCTGGGCCCGGTACGGGCGCTGGCACCGTTGAACCTGGCGCTGCACCGTGGCGAACGACTGGCGCTGGTGGGCGCCAACGGCAGCGGCAAGACCACCTTGCTGCGGTTGCTGCACGGGTTGGTGCCGCACAGCGGGCGCCGCGTGCTGCACGTGGCGCGCCAAGACGCCCCCCCGCCGGTGCTGGCAATGCTGTTTCAACGCCCCTTTGCGCTCAGCCTGTCGGTGCGCTTCAACCTGCAGCTGGGCCTGTGGCTGCAGGGCGTGCCGCGCCGCGAACGCCGGTTGCGTTGCGACGAGGCGCTGGCCCGCGTCGGACTGCAGGCCCTGGCCGAACGCAGCGCGCACACGCTGTCGGGCGGCCAACTGCAGCGCATGGCCCTGGCCCGCGCCTGGGCCCTGCGCGCCGAGGTGCTGTTGCTGGACGAGCCCACCGCCAGCCTGGACCCCGGCGCCAAGCGCGAGGTCGAGGGCTTGATCGAAGAGCTGGCCGGCACCGGCATGACGCTGGCCTTTGCCACCCACAACCTGGGTCAGGCCAAGCGTCTGGCCACGCGCGTGATCTACCTCGAAGCCGGCCGCCTGGTGGTCGACCTGCCGGTGGACCTCTTCTTTAACGGGCCCCTGCCCCTGGAGGCCGCGCAGTTTTTGAAAGGCGAGCTGCCCTGGCCGAGCCGTTAGACTGCGCCGATCTTGCCTGTTCACCGGAGCTTGCCCACCCAATGTCCCAAACCCTTGCACAAAGCACCCTGCTCGACGCGTTGACGAAGGTTCTTGACCCGAACACGGGCAAGGACTTCGTCTCCTCCCGCGCCTTGAAGAACCTGCGTATCGAGGGCACCGACGTGGCCTTCCAGGTGGAGTTGGGCTACCCGGCCAAGAGCCAGCACGCTGCATTGCGCAAGGCCTTCATCAGCGCGGCGCGCAGCGTGTCCGGTGTCGGCAACGTCAGCGTCGAGATCGTCACGCGCATCGCCTCGCACGCCGTGCAGCGCGGCGTGCAACTGCTGCCCAAGGTGAAGAACATCATCGCCGTGGCGTCCGGCAAGGGCGGTGTCGGCAAAAGCACGACGACGGTGAATCTGGCCCTGGCGCTGGCCGCCGAGGGCGCCAGCGTCGGCATCCTTGACGCCGACATCTACGGCCCCAGCCAGCCGATGATGATGGGCTTGTCCGGCCGGCCCGAAAGCGAGGACGGCAAGACCATCTTGCCGATGGAGAACTACGGCGTGCAGGTCATGAGCATCGGCTTCATGATCGAACCGGACCAGGCCATGATCTGGCGCGGCCCGATGGCCACCCAAGCGCTTGACCAGCTGCTCAACCAGACCCTGTGGCGCGAGCTGGACTACCTGCTGGTGGACATGCCGCCGGGCACCGGCGACATCGCCCTCACGCTCAGCCAGCGGGTGCCACTGACCGGGGCGGTCATCGTCACCACGCCGCAGGACATCGCCTTGCTCGATGCCAGGAAGGGCTTGAAGATGTTCGAGAAGGTGGGCGTGCCCATCCTGGGCATCGTCGAGAACATGGCCGTGTACAGCTGCCCCAGCTGCGGCCACACCGAGCACATCTTCGGTGCCGACGGCGGCCGGCGCATGGCCGCCGAGTACGGCGTCGACTACCTGGGCGGCCTGCCCTTGACCATGAGCATTCGCGAGCAAGCCGACAGCGGCCGCCCCACGGTGGTGGCCGACCCCGACGGCGACATCGCGGCCACCTACAAGGCCGTGGCGCGGCAGGTGGCGGTCAAGATTGCGCTGAAGGCGCGTGACTTCTCGGCCAAGTTCCCGACCATCAGCGTTTCCAAGAGCACCTGAAGACCGCTGGCATCGTTCAGGCCGCGGCCGCCGCAGCCACCAGCAGCACCACGGTGAAGACAGCGCCGCTGGCGCCGTCGGTGCGGTTGCTGGCGAGGATGTCGCCACCGTAACGCTCGACCAGCCCGCGGCTGATCCACAGCCCCAGCCCGGTGCCGTCGGGCCGCCGCGTCACGAAGGGCTGGAACAAGCGCCCCAGCAGTTCTTCCGACAGGCCGACACCGCTGTCAGTGACCACTATCGCCACCGCATCGTCGCCATGGTCGCGTGTGGCCAGCCTGAGCGCGCCGCCGTGTGGCATGGCGTGGGTGGCGTTGACGATCAGGTTGACCAGAACCTGCTGCAGTTCTTGCCGGTTCAGCGCCGGCTGGCGGGTGGCGCCATAGGCGCGCTCGACGGTGATGCCGCGGCGCGCAATCTGGTGGCTGGCCAGCAGCAGGCAGTCCTCCAGCGCCCGGGCCGGGTTCACATTCTCGACATAGCCAGCAAACTCGGCGGGTCGTGCAAATTGCAGCAGCTGCGTCACGATCAGGCGCATGCGTTCGATCTGCTCGTCGATCAAACGCAACTCACCGGTCACGGCGGCGCTGCCCGCGGGGCCGAGCAGTTCGCGAACCAGGTCGAGGTTGCCCTGGATGACGGCAATCGGGTTGTTGACCTCGTGAGCGATCGAGGCCGTGAGCTGGCCCACTGTGGCGAGCTTTTCGCTGCGCACCAGCTGCTGCTGCGCGGCTTCCAGCGCCGCGGTGCGTTCGGCCACCTTGGCGTCCAGCCCGCGGGTGTTCTGTGCGATCACCGTCAGCAGCTGGTCCAGGTGGGCGGCCAGGCGGCCGATCTCGTCGCCGCTGGCCACCGTGCCCACGCGGGCGTCCAGCGCGCCGGCCTTGCCCCGCTGCATGGTCGCTTCCATTTGCTCCAGCGGTTTGACGATGCTGCGCCCCCAGCGCAGCGAGACGACGCTGGAGACGACGGTGACGGCAAAGAAGAGCGTGCCGATGGCGGCCAGTGCGCCGTACTTCAACCACGTGAACGGCCGCTCGAGTATGCCCACGTACAGCATGCCCACGCGCCGCCCGCCACCGTCGCTCAACGGCTGGTAGGCCGAGACATACCAGTCGTTGACCACGAACGCGCGACCCAGCCAGGTCGCACCGCGGCCGAGCACCGCCTCGCGCACGCTCTGCGAAACCCGGGTGCCGATGGCGCGTTCGTCCTGCTCGGTGCCGAACAGGCGCACGTTGGTGCTGATGCGCACGTCGTCCAGGAACAGCGTGGCCGTGCCGCGGCTGCCCCAGTCGGCGAATGGCAGGCTGCCGGCCGGGTAGACGATCTGGTTGATGTGGTCGATGAAGGGCAGGTTGCGGTTGAGCAGCACGCCGGCCTGCACATGGCCCAGCAATTGCCCGGCGGCGTTGCGCACGCCGCGCGTGGCCAGCAGCAGCATGGCGCGGTCTTCCACGCTGCCGGTCTTGGGCGCGGCGTTGCGTGTGGCCACCAGCGGCACGGGCACGCGGGCGCGCAGGGTGGCGTCCAGCAGACCTTGCTGTGCCGGTTCCAGCACCTCGATGCTGGTGCGTTCGGGCAAGCTCGTGTCGGGTGGCAGCCACTGGATGAAGTCCAGCTTCTCGCGCTGCGCCAGCCGTTGCAGCAGTGGTGCCATCGGCGTGCCTTGCTGCAGGGCCTGCAGCAGCACCGCCGACTCGGCCACGCCGGTGGTGCTGCCACCAATCTCGCCCAGCACGCGCTCGAAGTAGCCCTGCGCCACCGCCAGATCAGAGCGCACCTTGGTCAGCAGCAGCTGGTCCAGTGCCTGGCTGCTCCACCACAGCAAGAAGGCCCCCAGCAGCGGCAGCACGCCCAGCAGCGGCAGCAGCACCATGGCCAGCAGTTTGTTGCGGATCGACAGCCGTGCGAAGTGGCCGGCAGCGGGCATCACCGCGGACGGGCTGGACTCATCGGCTGCACGCACGGTGACTTCCCGGCCGCTTCAGTTGCCACGCCGGTTCACGCGGCCCACTCGGCGCAGCGGCGCTCCAGCGTGCGGCGCGAAATGCCCAGCAACAGCGCGGCGCGGCTCTTGTCGCCGTCGACCGATTCGAGCACGGCCAGGATGTGGCGCCGCTCGTGGCTTTGCAGATCCACGGGCCCTTCCAGCGTCAGGCCGGCCGTTGGCGAGGCTGCCGTGCCGGTTGGGGCGGGCTGCGCAGCGGTTGCCGCGCGGGCCGGCTGCGCCAGGCTCTGGTACAGCGCCGACACGTTGAGTGCACCGACGATGAGCGAGCGCTCGATCAGGTTGCGCAACTCGCGCACGTTGCCAGGCCAGTCGTACTGCTGCAAGTACTGCATCTCGTCGCGCGACACCTCGATGGGCTCGACACCCAGCTGTGGCGCCAGCGTGTCGATGAAGTGCGCCACCAGGTCGGGGATGTCTTCCTTGTGCGCTGCCAGCGGTGGCAGCCTGAGCTCGACCACCTGAAGCCGGTAGTACAGGTCGGCGCGAAAGCGACCACTGTCGACCTCATGCCGCAACTGGCGGTTGCTGGCGGCCACGATGCGCACGTCGATGGCGATTTCTTGCTGACTGCCCGGCGGGCGCAGTTGGTGGCTTTCCAGCACGCGCAGCAGCGAGGCCTGCAAGGGCAGCGGCAATTCGTCGATCTCGTCCAGGAACAAGGTGCCGCCTTGGGCGTAGACAAACAGGCCGTCGCGCCCGAGGGCGCCGAAGAGTTCGGCCTCAAGCAGTGCGGGCGTGGTGGTGGCGCAGTTCACGGGCACGAAGGGGGCGGCGGCGCGTGGGCTCAAACGGTGCAGTGTCAAGGCGGCGAGTTCCTTGCCGGTCCCGGACACGCCTGTCAGCAGCACCGTGCTGTCCACCGCCGAAACACGCTGCAGTGCGGCCTGCAGACCCTTGACGACGATGGAGCGACCCACCAGACCGTCAGCCGCCGGTGTGCGCCGGCTCAGCGCGCGTCGCAGCACCCAGTTCTCGCGTTTCAGCCGTGCCCGATCGAAGGCGTGTTTGCAGGCCCCCAGCACCTGCGCCACGCGGAACGGTTTGAGCAAGAAGTCGCCGGCACCCGCGCGAAGCGCTTCGATTGCCGTGTCGAGATCCGCAAAGGCCGTGATCAGCACCACTTCACAGGGGTTGCCCTGAGCGCGCATCTCCTGCAACAGGGTGATGCCGCTCTTGCCCGGCAGCGTGATGTCCAGGATGACGAGGTCGAAGCGGTGGCGCTGGAGCAGGTCTTGCGCTTCCTCGGCACTGCCGGCGGACACCACCTGGCCGGTGCGCGGCAGCAGCGTCTTGACGAGAAAGTTACGCATGCCCGGCTCGTCGTCCACCACCAGCACGGCCGCGTGCGGCCACTGCTCGGCAGCCGCAGGGGTTGACAAAGGTGTGTTGGACGGGCGGGCAGGGGCCGTCATGACGCCGCTGCCAGCGGCAGGTTCAGCAACAGGTTCTGCGGTTTCAACCGCAGGCTGCCGGCCTCGCTGGCCATCAAACCCAGGTACACCGGCTTGCCGGCCACATCGCGCCGCATCTCGGCCGGGTTGGCAAAGCGCAGGCGAAACAGGCTGATCAGGCGCGCCATGCGTTCGCCGTCGACCTCCAGGCCCTGGTAGAGATCGTCCAGCAGCCGGCTGGCTTCACTGTCCAGCCCGAGGTGCCAGCGCCACTGCGGGTCGTCAACGCGGTGGATGGGCTCGATGCTGACCGCCACGCCCAGCAGGTGCATTGCCCAGCGTTGCAGCATCACCGCCAGCGGCTTGAGCCCCGAGCGTGCATTGCTCATCGTGAACTGCAGCCCGTGGCCGACATCGGTACTGAACTGCTGCGTCAGGTCCAGCAGCAGGGTGCTGCGCCAAGGGTCCCGTTCGGCCTCGGCCCAGTAGCGTGGGGCGTTGTCCGCGACCAGCACCGGCAGCGCCAGCCCGGTGGCGGGGATTTTCGCCTCCGCCAGCAGGCGGCCGATGCCGCCCAGGCCCTGCGTGGCGCGCTGCTCATCCAGTGTCAGGCTGTCGGCGGCCAGCACCCGGCCCTGTTCGAAGCTGATGCGCTGCGGGCGAAAGAACAGCTCGGCGGCGCGCACGGCCAGCGCATCGCTGTCGTTGTCGAGGATGCCATGCACGATGGCCTGGACCACCAGATCAACAAACAGCGGCGGCACCGTCACCGCGCCGCTGCGCATCAGCGCCAGGTACCAGGCCTGCAGACTGCGGGCGGCCTGTACCGCGTCGCGCAGCGCAATGAAATGGCGGTAGTTCTGCGCCACATCGGCGTCGGCCAGCGCATCGATGCGCGTGGCCGCCACCGGCTGCAGCGGCTGCTCATGCAAGGCGGCGTGCAGCGCGCGTTCGGCGCGGCAGGACTCGGCCACGGGCACCAACTCGGGCCGCGCCAGCCAGTGGCGCCAGTAGTCCGGTGTGGGCTGAAGCCAGCCGTGGCTGTCGACAGCGAGGTGCTTCAGTCCGCTGCCGGGCCAGATTGCAAGCGCTGACAAGGACATGGGTGGATTGTGCAGGAGCGTGCAGCCCGTGCCTGGCCCGTGCCTGGAAATCACTGCCAGACACCCGGCGCAATCGGTCGATGCACTGTGGGGATGAACGACCCGGGCTGCTCTTGTCGATCAATCCAGCGGCCATCCACACAAATCGTGGAAAGACGGCCTATCCCGCAGCCACCTGTTCCTGCACCGCCTCGGCAGCGCGGCGCAGCAGGGACCGCTGGGTCAAGCCCTTGAGCAGGCGGGCATCGCGCATGGCCACCAAGGCGCGCCTGCGCACGGCGAAGGTGGCGTCGGAGGCGCCGTCGCCGAACAGCCAGATCTCGCGCCGCTCGCCGGGCCACAGCAGTTGCACATGTTCCCAGTGCCCTTGCAGAAACATGCGCAGCCAATCACCGGGGTGAAAGCCGTCGAGCCAGGCATCGTCCAGGGGTGCCGTCGCGGCGGGCGGGGACTCGTGCATCAGTTCGGCCGGTACGGTGTCCAGCTGCGGCACGTCCAGTGTGCCGTGCATCGTGGAGTCGACGGCCTGGCCGGCAACGAGCTTGTCCTCCAGCTTCTCCAGCGCGCCGATGTGGCTGGCTACGGCCGAACAGCGGCGCGACAGGCGCTGCTGAAGGAAGACGTCCAACCGCTCCACCGCCCAGTGGTACAGCACCGTGCTCTGGGCCGGCTCGCCGGCGAGCTGCTCGACGGTGGCATGCGCCACCTTCAGCAGCCGCAGCCGCTCGGGGTCGGCTGCATCGGGGGCCATCTCGGCCTCGTAGGCCAGGCGGTTGATGAAGCGCCACAGCGGATGCACGTCCTGGTCGAGCATCTGCGGGTCAAGCAACGACAAGCGCATCGCCGGGCTGCGCAGGCGCGCGATGAGGTCGAGCACATCGGCAGGCACGCGTTTGTCGGCGGCGATGGCGTCGAACAGCCGCCCCACCAGTTCCAGCGACTGCCGTTCGGTGCGCCCGCTCACGTCGAAGCCGAAGTCGTGCCCGCGTTCGTGCGCCGTGTCTGGCAAGCTTCCATGCGGGGTCATGGGCGCATGCCGGCTGCTGTCCGAGGGCAGCGGCATGTGGTCGCGCATGCGCTGCAGGTCGGGGCTGAAGGTGGTGTCGGCACTGCGGTTTCGCCGCGAGCCCGAAGGCAGGATCAGCGTGCGGTACGAGGCCGGCTCGACGCCCTGTGATTCGAGCCGAGAGCTGGAGGCCGCGTAGGCCTGGCGCAGCACCTCGGCCAGCGGGGTGCCGGCATGGCGCAAGAACGAGACCTGGAAGCCACGCGACAGCGGCAACGCCGCCGCGGACGCCCACAGGGCTCGGGCATAGGTCTCGGCGCGGAAGGGGTTGTGGTCCTGCGCCACGTCCATGTCGCCCACCAGGGCGGCGGTGTAGGTCTGCAGCTCGCGCAGTTCGTACTCGGCCGTGCTCTTGATGGTTTCGATGGTGTGCGACAGCTCCACGTCCATCGCCACTTCGTCCTCGTCCACCAGCGCCATGCCTCCCGGTGGCTTGACCTTGTTCGGCGCGGCAGGCGCGCGGCGCGCCAGCTCGTCGGTGACTTGCTTGCGCAGCGAGCGCATGAAGTACTCCGACAGGCGCTGGCGTTGCGCCTGCATGGCCAGCACCAGGTCGGAATGGGTGGCGCGCGGGCCGGGTTGCAAGCGCGGCATGGCCTGGCGCACGGCATGGTCGGCGCCGCTGAGCACCGCGTCGAACAGCAAGGGTGCGCGCAACATCTCGTCTTCGACGAACGCGAGCAGCGCCTGGGGAACGTGCGGAGTGTCCATACCGCGCCGATTATCTCGCCGCGCAGTTGCCCTTGTGGCCAGGAATTGGCCGGCTTTCGCACGGCACCGGCGCTGTGTCGCCGGTCGCCGGCATGAAAAAAGCCCACGCCTCTTGCAAGGCGCGGGCTTTGGCAAAAGCCGCTGGGGCGCGCTGCAGGCCAGGCCTGGCGGGCGCCCGTCCGGCCAGGACTTACATGTCCATGCCGCCCATGCCACCCATGCCGCCCATGCCACCAGACATGCCGCCGGCGCCCGACTCGTCCTTCGGGGCTTCGGCCACCATGGCCTCGGTGGTCAGCATCAGCGAAGCGACCGAGGCTGCGTTTTGCAGCGCCGTGCGCGTCACCTTGGTCGGGTCCAGGATGCCCATTTCGATCATGTCGCCATAGGTGCCGTTCTGGGCGTTGTAGCCGTAGTTGCCCTTGCCAGCCAGCACGGCATTGACCACCACGCTGGGCTCATCACCGGCGTTGGCCACGATGATGCGCATCGGCTCTTCAGCGGCGCGCAGCACGATCTTGATGCCGGCATCTTGGTCGTGGTTGTCGCCCTTGATGGCGCCAGCCGACTGGCGGGCACGCAGCAGCGCCACGCCACCACCGGCCACGATGCCTTCTTCCACTGCAGCGCGGGTGGCGTGCAGGGCGTCTTCGACACGCGCCTTCTTCTCTTTCATCTCGACTTCGGTGGCAGCACCGACCTTGATCACGGCAACCCCGCCAGCCAGCTTGGCCACGCGCTCTTGCAGCTTCTCGCGGTCGTAGTCGCTGGTGGCTTCCTCGATCTGGACGCGGATCTGCTTGACGCGCGCCTCGATGTCGGCGCCGGCGCCGGCGCCGTCGATGAGGGTGGTGTTTTCCTTGCCCACTTCGATGCGCTTGGCCTGGCCCAGGTCGGCCAGGGTGACCTTTTCCAACGTCAGGCCGACTTCTTCGGCGATGACCTTGCCGCCGGTCAGGATGGCGATGTCTTCCAGCATGGCCTTGCGGCGGTCGCCGAAGCCCGGTGCCTTCACGGCCACGACCTTCAAGATGCCGCGGATGGTGTTGACCACCAGCGTGGCCAGGGCCTCGCCTTCGACTTCCTCGGCAATGATCAGCAGTGGCTTGCCGCTCTTGGCGACTTGCTCCAGCGTGGGCAGCAGGTCGCGGATGTTGCTGATCTTCTTGTC
>JANOLY010000466.1:0-1647 GCA_031420055.1 Burkholderiales bacterium
GCAGCCACCCGCTGCGCGCCTGGCGCGAGCACCGCGGCATGACCTTGCAAGCCGTGGCCGACGCCGCGGGCGTGAGCAAGCCCTATGTCAGCCAGATTGAAGGCGGCAAGCGCACCGGTACGGCGGCCGCGCTGAAGAAGCTGGCGATAGTGTTGCGGGTGCCGCTGGATGCGTTGCAGCCTTGAACGGCCGCCCGCTGGGGACGCAACTGCGCGCGAACCGGCTACGTGATGCGACCGTGCTCGGACGCCCACGCAAACCAGTGGACGTTCTCGCTGCTCACAACCTCCAACGTGGCATCCATGCCCATCCTTTCCGGGAACAGGATCAGGTTGTCGCACGGCCAACGCGCACAAGGCGCGATCAGGCCGTCACAGCCGAGAAACTCCACGGCTGCACCGATCTCCTGCGTGCGCGGCAGGTTGATCGCGCCGAAGTCGCTGTCGGGTACGCCGAGTGTCGCCAGGTCAGCCCGGACCAGCTTCAGCGTGCGATGTGCGACCACGCGCAAGGTGTGCAGCACGACGGGCTTGGTCGGCCGCGGGGAAAGCTGTCCCCAATGGAATGAAATTTCGGCCAGCGCACCCTCGCGAGCCAGGCTCGTATAGAGCACGCCAGCACCATCGCGCCGCATCCAGCGGCCGCCACTGTACGAGCTGGCCAGTGGATCGAGGTTCTGTCTCGTGCCTCGAAAGACGTCGCCTCCAAACGTCTCCTTTGGCAGCGCATGCAGCCGGTCTAGCAGGTCAGTGTCGTGGATCACCGCGCGGCGCCCGCGATCAGACGTGGACGCCGTCCAGCAATTGGTTGACTGCGGCCAACACCTCGTCGACGCGGCCCTGCTGGATCAGCTCCGCAGGTATCTGATCTTCCAGCAGACGCTGGCGCGCAAAGAGCCACAGACGCGCATCGTGAGGCTCGTAGAGGTCAGCGAGCTTGTCGATGACGAACTCGAGTTCGAGCAACTGCTTCTCGGTGCTCGCGTGAGGCAAGGCTTTGCCCTTGTTCCATCGCGAAACCGTCTCGGGACGGACGTTCAGCACGTTGGCAACGTCGGCCGAGCGCATGGCCGCTTTCGTCTGGATGGCTTCGAGGCGGCGCGCAATCGCATTGGTGCTCATGATTGGCCTTTCTGGGTGCTTGGTGGAACTTGTTCTCGTGAAAGCATTGGCGTTAGTCTAGCGCTTTCCATTGACATTTTATGCTACAAATTACATCGCTTTTTAGTTGACGTGGCGAGGATCACGCGCGCCAGCGTTCGCCCTCGCGACGCGCGCGGCCAAGCGCCTCCAGGGTCAACAGGATCTGCGGCAGCCGCTTCTTCCAGGGTCCGCGTCCGTTGAAGCGCTCGGCCAGCGCGGCTTCGTCGTGTGCGCCGGGGGTCGCAGCCAGCACGTCGGCCACGGCGCGCACTTGTTCCGGTAGCGAGGCGGGCCAGGGTTGACGCGCCGCTGCGGGAGCGGCCATCTTCGGGCCAGCATCGGCGTCGTCTGGCACCGCAGCGCCGCCGGTCAAGGCCATCGCAACCTGTTCCGGCACCGCGCCGGCGCGGCGCGCGGGATCCTGAAACTCCGGGCGCAGCCAGCGGATGGTGCCTTGGGCTTCTTCGGCGGCGCGCTTGGCGTTCAGCGCCACCAGGCGTTCGAG
>JANOLY010000467.1:0-10978 GCA_031420055.1 Burkholderiales bacterium
CGCTGCGCGACAGCGGGATCATTGCCAGCACGGCGGCCGCCGCCTTCAGCACGATGGGGCGAAAGAGCCGCACCGCTGACTCGACGATGGCGTCCCAGGCCGGCACGCCGCGGGCGCGGTCTTGCTCGATCTGGTCGATCAGGATCACCGAGTTGCGCATGATCATGCCCATCAGCGCGATCACCCCCAGCAGCGCCACGAAGCCAAACGGCCGGTTCACCAGCAGCAGCGCCGCAGCCACGCCGGCAATACCCAGCGGGCCGGTGAGGAACACCAGCATGGAGCGCGAAAAGCTCTGCCGCTACAGCATCAACAGCGTGAAGATGATGAACAACATCACCGGCACGCCGGCCGCGATGGAGGCCTGACCCTTGCCGGCTTCCTCGACGGCGCCAGCCACTTCAATGCGGTAGCCCAGCGGCATGGTGGCGGCCAGTTCCTGCAGCTGGGGCCAGACCTGTGCGGTGACCGTGGGGCCTTGCATGCCCTCGACCACGTCGCCCTGGATCGTGACGGCGTAGTTGCGCCCTTCACGCCACAGCACGCCGGGCTCCCAGGCCAGGCTTACCTTGGCGACCTGCGTCAGCGGCACCGAGCGGCCGTTGCTGGTGGGCAGGTAGGCGTTGCCCAGATCGGTGATGGCGTTGCGTTCTTCCAGCGGCTGGCGCAGCACGATGTCGATCAGCTTGTCGCCTTCGCGGTACTGGCCGATGGTGCTGCCCGACAAGTTGGTGCGCGACGCCTGCGCGATGCCCGCGCTGGTCACGCCCAGAGCGCGTGCCTTGTCCTGGTCGATCTCCAGGCGCAGCGACTTGATCTGCTCGTTCCAGTTGTCGTTGACGCCGCGCATGTGGGGGTTGGCACGCAGCACCTCCTTGGCGCGGTCGGCCCACAGGCGCACGGGCGCGGCGTCTTGCCCCACCACGCGGAACTGCACCGGGTAAGGCACGGGCAGGCCATTGGGCATCAGCTTCACGCGGCCCCGCACTCTCGGGGAATTCGCTGGCCGGCAGACAAAAAACGCGGCACGCCGCTGCCGACCCAGGTGGTGACTGACTCGACGCCAGCCTCTTGCATCATGCGCGCCTCGAAGCGCTGGGCCACCTCGTTGCTTTGCTGGATGGTCGAGCCTTCCTGCAGCCACAGGTCCACCACCAGCTCGGGTCGGCTTGAATCGGGGAAGAACTGCTGCTGCACCCGTCCCATGCCCACGATGCCCAATGCAAAACTCAGCACGGTCAAGCCGATGGTGATCCAGCGGTGCTGGATGCACCAGTTCACCGCGGCGCGAAAGCGCGTGTAGAACGGCGTGTCGAACAGCTCGTGCGGGCCGGTGTCTGCAGCGCCCTGGGCGCGCGGGTGCATGCGCAGCAGCCAGGCGCACAGGTAGGGCACGAAGTACACCGACACCACCCAAGAGATGATCAGCGCCGCCGAGGTGACGGCAAAGATAGCAAAGGTGTACTCGCCCGTCACCGACTTGGCCATGCCTATGGGCAAAAAGCCCGCGGCCGTGATCAGCGTGCCCGTGAGCATGGGCATGGCGGTGAGCTCGTAGGCGAAGGTCGCCGCACGCATCTTGTCGTAGCCCTCTTCAAGCTTGCGCACCATCATCTCGACGGCAATGATGGCGTCGTCCACCATCAAGCCCAGCGCGATGATCAAGCTGCCCAGCGATATCTTGTGCAGCCCCACGCCCCAATAGAACATGGTCACGAAGGTGATGGCCAGCACCAGCGGAATGGTGATGCCCACCACCAGCCCTGGCCAGATGTCGATGCGGAACTTGAGAAACCCGGGCTTGGTGTGCAGCCCCAGGCTGATGAAGCTCACGGCCAGCACGATCAGCACCGCTTCGATGAGCACACTCACGAACTCGTTCACCGACTTGTTCACGGCGCGTGGCTGGTCCTGCACCTGTTCGAGCAAGATGCCGGCCGGCAGGTCGCGCTGTACCAGCGCCACGGTGGCCTGCAGCTTGTGGCCCAGGGCGACGATGTCGCCGCCTTTGGCCATCGAGACACCCAGCGCAATGACCTGCTTGCCCTGGTGGCGCACCATCACGGCCGGTGGGTCGCTGTAGTCGCGCTTCACGTCGGCGATGTCCGACAGGCGCAGCGTGCTGGCCACGCCGGTGGCGGGGTTGACGGCGCGGATGGCAAAGCGCTTGAGCTCGTCCACCGAACTGAACTGGCCGGCCACGCGCACTTGCAGCGCTTCAGTGCCGGCATTGAGCACGCCGGCGCCCTCCACGGCGTTTTGCGCGCCGATCTGGCTGATGACCTGGTTCATGTCCAGGCCCAGCTGCGCCAGGCGCTTGTGGGATATCTCGATGAACACCTTCTCGGGCTGCGCGCCGAAGGTCTCGACCTTGGCCACGTCGGGCACCTTCAACAGTTGCTGGCGCACCCGGTCGGCCGCCATGCGCAACTCTTCCGGGCTGAAGCCGTCGGCGGACAGCGCAAAGATCGAGCCGTACACGTCGCCGAAATCGTCGTTGAAGACCGGGCCGATGACATCGGCCGGCAGCGTGCTGCGCATGTCGGCAATGCGCTTGCGCACCTGGTACCAGCTCTGGCTGACTTCCTTGTCCGGTGACGAGTCCTTGACCTGCAGGATGGTCAGCGATTCGCCGGGTTTGGTGAAGCTGCGGATCTTGTCGGCGTAAGGCACCTCCTGCAGCGTCTTCTCGATCTTGTCGGTGACCTGCTCGGCCATCTGCTGGGCGCTGGCGGCCGGCGAGAAGGCTTGACCTTCTGCCCGGGCGTGAGCACGTGCACTCCGACCGTGACCACGGTCATGCCGGCGCTCTGCCCGGACGCGACCACCACCGTGTTGCCGTCAGCGCCGCCCACCTGGATGGGCTGGGCCTTCACCGTCATGCTGGTGCGGTCCAGCAGCCACACGGCGCTCTGGCCCTGCTGCTGCATCACGGCGGACAGGGGCAGCCGGGTCACTCCGGCCTGGCGCGGCAAGTCGATGACGACGGTCAGCGTCTGCCCCAGCTGTAACGCCGTGGCACCCAGGTCGGCCTTGACCAGGAAGGTGCGGGTCGCGGGGTCGGCGGCGGCCGCGATTTCGCGCACCGTGGCCGACAACAGCGCCTGCGTGCCCCACGGCCGCACCTTCAATGCGCCGGCTTGGCCCTGCAGGCTGCGCATGGCGGCCAGGCGGTCTTCGGGCACGGCGAAGACCGCGTCGCGCGGCCCGTCCAGCGCCAGTCGCACCACGTTGGCGCCCACGGCCAGCACGGCGCCGGGCTCGGCATCGACGCCGACGACCACGCCCGCCCCGGGTGCCATCAAGCCAGCGTAGGCGGCCTGGTTTCCCTGCACCCGGCCCAGGGCGTGGGCTTGGTCCAGCTGCGCCAGCACCTGGCCGGCTTTCACGCGCTGACCCACTTCTGCCGAGCGCGCCACCAGCCGGGCACGCGAAAGCCCAGGCGCAACTCGGTGCGCGCGCACACGTCGGCGGCATACTCGACCGTCCCGCCGGCGATGTCTGATGCCAGCGTCATGGTGCGTACGGCACGCTCGGCCTCAGGCGCAGGTGGCGGGGGCGAACAACCCGCAAGCAGGGCGCAAAGGGCCATTGTGGAGAGCAGCAAGCGTCTGGCGTTCATGGCGGGCCCGGTGTGTCGAAGAGACGGGTCAGACACTGTTACTGACTGACTGGTCAGTAATGTAGAGAGACCCCCAGCGGCTGTCAATCACCCAACAAGGTCGCCACGACCACCAGCGACGGCCCTCAGACCGAGGCCCAGCGCCTTGTCAAAATCAGCCCCGTGAGCGTCAACCACTACGAAAACTTTCCCGTCGCTTCAGTGCTGTGCCCGCCGGCCATCCGCCCGGCCGTGGTGGCCATCTACCACTTCGCCCGCACGGCAGACGACCTGGCCGATGAAGGCGATGCCAGCGCGCCTACCCGCCTGGCCGACCTGGCGGCCTACCGGGCCGATTTGATTGCTGTCGATTCCGACCGCGCCCCCAGCGAGCGCTGGGCAGCAGTGTTTGAGCCCCTGGCGCTGCGGCGCAAACAGTACGGTCTGCCAGCGCCTTTGCTGCACGACCTGCTGGACGCCTTCGAGCAAGACGTGCACAACCCGCCCTACCCCGACCGGCCGGCCCTGCTGGACTACTGCCGCCGCTCGGCCAACCCGATAGGTCGCCTGCTGCTGCACCTGTACGGCGTGCAAGACGCCGACGCCCTGCGCCAGGCCGACGCGGTGTGCACGGCGCTGCAGCTCATCAACTTCTGGCAGGACCTGAGCGTGGACGGCCCGCGCGGGCGCCAGTACGTGCCGCAGACCGATCTGCACGAACACGGTGTGTCGCGCGCCGAGCTGCAAGCCTGCGTGGACAGCCCGCGCAGCCGCGCCCTGGTGCGTGCGCTGTGCCTGTGGGCGCGCTCGCTGATGCTGGAGGGCGCGCCGCTGGCCATGCGCATCCCCGGCCGCGCCGGGTGGGAGCTGCGGCTGGTGGTTCAAGGCGGCTTGGCGATTCTGGAGAGAATCAACCAGATGGACCACGCCAGCCTTGCCCGCCGCCCCAAGCTCAGCGCCGCCGACCTGCCCGTGCTGGCCTGGCGGGCCGCGCGCATGGGGCGGGCCCGCGCATGACGCCCCAGCAGTACGTGCAGGACAAGGCGGCCCAGAGTGGCTCGTCGTTCTACTACGCCTTCCTGTTCTTGCCTGCGCCGCGGCGCGCGGCCATCACCGCCTTCTACGCATTCTGCCGCGAGGTCGACGATGTCGTCGACGACATGACCGACCCCTCGGTGGCCGCCACCAAGTTGCAGTGGTGGCGCGGCGAGGTGGCGCAAGCCTACGCAGGAACGCCCAGCCACCCGGTGATGAAAGCCTTGATGCCGCTGGCGCAGGACTTCGACATCGCTGCCAGCCACCTGAACGCCGTGATCGACGGCTGCCAGACCGATCTGGAACAAACCCGCTTCCTGGACTTCCCGGCGCTGCAGCGCTACTGCCACCTGGTGGCCGGTGTGGTGGGCGAAGTCGCAGCCAACATCTTTGGCCGCACCAACGCGGCCACGGTGCAGTACGCCCACCGGCTGGGCCAGGCCATGCAGCTGACCAACATCATCCGCGACGTGGGCGACGACGCGCGCCGCGGCCGCATCTACCTGCCGGTGTCTGAGCTGCAGCGCTTTGACGTGAAGGCCCACGAGCTGCTCAAGCGCGACGCGCCCTGGGGCTACAGCGAGCGCTTCAGCGCGCTCATGCGCTTTCAGGCAGCGCGCGCCCATGGCGAGTACGAAGCCGCGCTGCAACTGCTGCCCGATGCCGACCGCGCGGCGCAAAAGCCGGGGCTGATGATGGCCAACATCTACCGCACGCTGCTGCGCGAGATCGAAGTGCAGGACTTCAAGGTGCTGCACCAGCGCACCTCGCTCACGCCCGTGCGCAAGCTGTGGATAGCCACCCGCACGCACCTGCTCGGCCGGTGAACGGCGCCGCGGCGGCGCGCACGGTCGCTGTCATCGGCGCCGGCTGGGCCGGGCTGGCAGCGGCCGTGCGGGCCCGCCAGGCCGGTCTGCACGTCACGCTGTTCGACATGTCCGGCCAGCTGGGCGGCCGGGCGCGCGGCGTGATGGTGGACGGACTGGCGCTGGACAACGGCCAGCACATCCTGATCGGCGCCTACACCCGCACCCTGGCGCTGATGCACACCGTGGGTGCCGACCTGGCCGGCGGCCTGTGTCGCCAACCGCTGGAGCTGCGCTACCCCGACGGCCGCGGCCTGAAGCTGCCCCCGGGCCCGGCCGTGCCCGGCTTCGTGCGTGCCGTGCTGGCTTGCAAGGGTTGGGGCTGGGGCGACAGGCTGGCGCTGCTGGCTGCCGCCGCCGGCTGGGCCATGACGGGCTTTCGCTGTGACCCCGCGCTGACCGTGCAGGCGCTGTGCCGCAAGCTGCCCGCGCCGGTGCGCCAGCTGTTGATCGACCCGCTGTGCGTGGCCGCGCTGAACACCCCCGCCAGCCAGGCCAGCGCCCAGGTGCTGCTGCGCGTGCTGCGCGACGCCTTGTTCAGCGGCCGCGGCGGCGCCGACCTGCTGCTGCCGCGCCGCTCGCTCGACGCCCTGCTGCCGCAACCCGCCCAGGCCTGGCTGCAGGCCGCTGGGGTGACGATCGAACTCGGCCGTCGTGTTCAGCAACTGAACGGGGCAGGCCCCGCCTGGGCCGTCGACGGCCAGCCCTTCGATGCCGTCGTGCTGGCTTGCAGCGCCGCCGAAGCGGCACGCCTGACCGAAGGCATCGCGCCCGCCTGGGCCGCCCGTGCGCGCGCCCTGCGCTACGAACCCATCGTCACGGTGTATCTGCAGTGCCCTGGCGCCCGGCTGCCCGGCGCGATGACGGCGCTGGTCGAAGGCCCCCAAGCCCCGGCCCAGTTCGCCTTTGACCATGGCGCGCTGGGCGCCACGCCGGGCCTGTTTGCCTTTGTCGTCAGCGGCGCCAGGCGCTGGGTCGACGCCGGGTTGCCAAGCACCGGCCAGGCCGTGCTGCAGCAGGCCCAGCAGGCCTTCGCACCAGGCACCTGGCCCACGCCGCCGCGGCTGTTGAAGGTGCTGGCAGAAAAGCGCGCCACCTTCCGCTGCACACCGGGGTTGGACCGGCCGCCCACGGCAATCGCGCCCGGCTTGGTGGCCGCGGGCGACTACGTCCTGGGGCCCTACCCGGCCACGCTGGAAGGCGCGGTGCGCTCCGGCGAAGCCGCCGTGGCGGCGCTGATGGCGGCTGGCTGAATCGGCAACTGGCTCACCGTGACGGCGCCGGCGCGAACGGCGCGGCCAGCGGTTCCCCCACGAACAGCGCCTGCTGCGGCCAGGCCACGCTCTTCCAGTACGCCTCCAGCGCCGTGCTGCCTTGCAGGTAGTGCAGCAGCAGCAACTGCGGGTGGGGAAACTTCTGCAGGTGGTTGCAGGGCTCGGTGACCGTGCCGTGGCTGGCGGTGGCGCCCGAGGCGATCCAGTCCAGCGCCGTGCCCTGCCCGTGCCAGGGCGACAGGGCACCGCCGAAGGACGTGAGGTGGTCGCCCAGGCCCCCGGGCACCCAGGCTATGGGCAGCTCGGTGGGCGCCTGCACGCTGCCTGTTGTCACCATCAGCACGCGCTTGGCCTGGGCCAGCTCGGCCGCGGGCTGCACGTGCACGTCAACCCCGGTGCCGCGCAAGGGCCCGGCGGGCGGGTACAGCGCCATGCGCACGCGGCGCGGCGCGTCGTCGGTGGCCAGCAGCATCACGCTCACGTCAGGGCGGCCGCGGCGCGCCAGCGAGCTGTCGGCCACCACGCCGCGGTCGATGAGGGCACGGGCTTGCTCGACAGAGCGCGCCGCCAGCAGCATCGAAGGCCGCCAGCCCAGGTCGGCGTAGGGCCGCGCCGATGGCGAATTGAAGTAAGGCGAGGGCCGTGATGCGCCACAGGTCTGCTTGCAAAACTCGGTGTCCAGGCCCATGGCCAGCGCGCCCGTGATGGAACTGCAGTCCACGGCGTACGGTGCCGCCCACGCCAACGCCAGAGCCTGGGTGGCCGTGCCGAAGTGCTGGCCAATCGCCATGCGCAAGGCTTCGAACTCCGCCGCGTCCAGGGTGGGCTTCAGCGGCAGTTGCAGCCGCAGCACCTGCTCGGGCGCCAGCTTGCGGCGTTGGATGTAGTAGGCGCCGACCTCCACCGAATACGGGTCGGCCGTGTTGATGACCAGGCCGATGTCGGCCGCCTGCAGTCGGCCGTTGACGCGGGGCACGCCCACCCACCGCGCCGGCGGCGCCGACGCACCGGCGGCTGCAGGAGGTGCACTCGGCGAGCCACCCGGCGCCAAGCCTTCAGGCTGAGCCGTCGCGGGACCGGCCAGCAGCACCGCGGCGACCACCGCAAGCCCCCGTCGCAGTGCATTTTGCGGTCTGAAATCTCGGTATGCAGCCCGCACTTTCACCATGCAGAATAGATGGCATCCCGCCAGAGGCCTCGTCCCATGAGCAGCAAGGAACCGCAGTCCCCCACCATCCAGGTCCTGGAGCGCGCGTTCGCGCTGCTGGACCTGCTGGCCTCGCAGCCCGAACCGGTGGCGCTGAAGGACATCAGCGATAAGACCGGACTGCATCCGTCCACGGCCCACCGCATCCTCAACGACCTGACCATAGGCCGCTATGTCGACCGGCCGCACGCCGGCAGCTACCGGCTGGGCATGCGGCTGCTGGAGATGGGCAACCTGGTGAAAGCGCGCTTGGACGTGCGCGACGCGGCGATTCCACCGATGCGGGAACTGCACAAGCTCACCCACCAGCCGGTGAACCTGTCGATGCGCCAGGGCGACGAGATCGTGTACATCGAACGTACCTACAGCGAGCGCTCGGGCATGCAGGTGGTGCGGGCCATCGGCGGCCGGGCGCCCTTGCACCTGACCTCGGTCGGGAAGCTGTTTCTCGCCCACGACGACTTGCCGCGTGTGCGCGCCTACGCCGCGCAGACAGGTTTGACCGGACACACGCGCAACAGCATCACCGACCTGACACGGCTGGAACGCGAGCTGGCTGCAGTGCGCAGCAGCGGCTGCGCGCGCGACGACGAGGAACTTGAGCTGGGCGTGCGCTGCATGGCCTCGGGCATCTTCGACGACCAGGGCAAGCTGGTCGCGGGGCTGTCGGTGTCGGCGCCGGCGGACCGGCTGGAGGAATCCTGGCTCGACCGTGTCAAGGCCACGGCCGCGCAGATTTCTGCCGCTCTGGGCTACCGCGGCTGATTACCGTGGCTGACTCGGCGCTTCGGCCGACGGCACCAGCGGCGCGGCGCTGGCGATCAGCCACTTGCGCAGGCGCTCGGCGTCGCCGATACGCGAGTACTTTCCGGCCGAGTCCAGCAGCACCATGATCAGGCTGCGCCCGGCCACTTGGGCCTGCATCACCAGGCAGCGCCCCGCCGCGGAGATGTAGCCGGTCTTTTGCAGGCCGATGTCCCATTCCGGGTTGCGCACCAGCCCGTTGGTGGTGTGGAACTGCACGTCGCGCGCGCCCACGGGCATCACCGCGTCGAGCGAGGTCGACAGCTGGCGAATGATGGGGTGGGCCAACGCGGCGCTGACCAGCAGCGACAAATCGTTGGCACTGGCCTGGTTGTCGCTGGACAAGCCGGTGGGCTCGACGTAGCGGGTGTGTGCCATGCCGAGTTCAGACGCCTTTGCATTCATGAGCTGCACAAAGCGCTGCAGCCCGCCGGGATGGGTGCGGCCCAGCACGTGGGCGGCGCGGTTCTCGGACGACATCAGCGACAGGTGCAGCATCTCGCCGCGTGTCAAGGTGGTGCCCAGGCGCAGGCGCGACTTGGAACCGGACGTGAAATCGACATCGTCCTGGGTCACGGTGAGTCGCTCATCCATGGACAGACCGGCCTCGGTGACGACCAGTGCCGTCATCAGCTTGGTGATGGATGCAATCGGCAACACCGCCTGGGGGTTCTTGCTGAACAGCACCTCGCCCGTGTTTTGGTCCACGACCAGGGCCACGCTGGACTTCAGGTCCAGCGCGTCATCGGTGGCGTGCAGGCCGTAAACCTGCCCAAACGACGGCCGCGCCGGCACAACAGCCAGGGAGCGCGTGGCCCGGGGCCCTACGCGCAAACCGTTCCCGGCCACGGCCTTGCGCGGGTTCGCCGAGCGCGTGGGCGCGGCCTTCTTCGCGCCCTTGGCGGGTGGCTTGGTGGCCGCGTTCTTGCGCGGTGCTGCGTCTTTGGGCGCGGCCTTGGCCTTGCTCTGGGCGGTGCCCTGCGCCAGGGCTTGCGGTGCCGGCAGGGCGCACAGGGCGGCCACCAGCGCACTGGCTGCCAGCCCCATCAGTCCACGACGAATCTTCACCAGCATGTCCCACCCCGTTCGCGCAGCAGTCGCAGAGTGTAGGCGACTGGAAAAATGTCCACAAGATCAATCGCTTGCGCGTGAATCCTAAAGTGCCGCCCCGGCATCCCAACCCGGCCTTTGCCGCGGCACGACCCGATTCAACCCTGCGCTGACACTCTTTCGGCCTTGCTGTGCAGCTTGTTGAGTGCTGCCAGGTAGGCTTTTGCCGAGGCCACCACGATATCCGGGTCGGCGCCAACGCCATTGACCACCCGGCCACCGTGCTGCAAGCGCACCGTGACCTCTCCTTGCGATTCTGTGCTGCCCGAGGTGATGGCATTCACCGAATACAGCACCATCTCCGCGCCACTTTGAACCTTGGACTCGATGGCCTTCAGGCTGGCATCGACCGGGCCGTTGCCGTCGCTCTGCGCATGGTGTTCAACCGACCCCGCCGAAAAATCGACCTTGGCGTGCGGCCGCTCGCCGGTTTCGGAGCGCTGGGACAGCGCTAGAAGACGGTAGTGCTCAGCCTCGGCGGTAACGCTCTCGTCGCCGACCAGGGCGATGATGTCTTCGTCAAAGATATCGCTCTTGCGGTCGGCCAGGTCCTTGAAGCGCGCGAAGGCGGCGTTGACTTCGGCCTCGGATTCCAGCGAAATGCCCAGCTCCTGCAAGCGCTGTTTGAAGGCGTTGCGGCCCGACAGCTTGCCCAGCACGATCTTGTTGGCGCTCCAGCCCACGTCTTCCGCCCGCATGATCTCGTAGGTGTCACGCGCCTTCAGCACGCCGTCCTGGTGGATGCCGCTGGCGTGGGCGAAGGCGTTGGCGCCGACCACCGCCTTGTTCGGCTGGACCACGAAACCGGTGGTCTGGCTGACCATCCGGCTGGCGGCCAGGATGTGCTTGGCGTCGATGTTCAGCTCCAGCCCGTAGTAATCCTTGCGGGTCTTGACGGCCATCACGATTTCCTCGAGCGAGCAATTGCCGGCCCGCTCGCCCAGCCCGTTGATGGTGCACTCCACCTGGCGGGCGCCGCCGATCTTGACGCCGGCCAGCGAATTGGCCACCGCCATGCCGAGGTCGTTGTGACAGTGCACCGACCAGATCGCCTTGTCGGAATTGGGCACGCGCTCGCGCA